>JAFKKQ010000191.1 GCA_017304505.1 Hyphomicrobiales bacterium
CCGCCGGGCCGCACCAGGCCAGCAGCACGATCGAGAACCGACGTCTGCTCTTTCACCCGCACCTCAAGCGCCCCCGGCCGTATCCGCCACTTGGCATCCGGATTGCGGCGCCAGGCGCCGGTGCCGGTGCAAGGCGCGTCGATCAGCACAACGTCGGCGCGGCCGGCGAGGTCATCCAACTCGGTGCCCACGGATTTCGGCGGTCGCACTTGAACATTCCGGGCGCCGGAACGCTCGAGCCGGGCGTGAATCGGCGCAAGCCTGCGCTTATCGTCGTCGGTGGCGTAGACTTGCCCCTTGTTTTCCATCGCCGCGGCGAGTGCCAACGTCTTGCCACCGCCGCCGGCACAAAGGTCGATCACCTGTTCGCCCGGTTTTGCCGCCGCCAACAGGGCCGCGAGTTGCGAGCCTTCGTCCTGGATTTCAACAAGGCCCTTGATGTAGGCGTGCTCCGCATGAAGTGCAGGGCTCTTGGCCCCGGCGGCAAGCCTGATGCGCAAGCCGTCCGGCGACCAGCGCGTCGGTTCGGGGCCAAGGTCGGCGAGCACGCGCATGGCATCGTCGCGAGTACCCTTCAGCCGGTTGACGCGCAGATCGATCGGCGCACGCGAAGCCAACGCCTCGCCTTCTTCAGCGCGCTCGTCGCCGAATACGCGCGCCAGGTATGGATCAAGCCATTCGGGATAGTCACCGCGCACATAAGCTGGCGCGCTATCGATCGTCGCCATTGCAAGACGCACGCGCTCGTCGTCGTTTAAGGCGGGCGGCGAATGTCCAACGCCGCTGGCAAGCGCCGCCACCGCGTCAACATCGAGACCGCGTTCGCGCACCAGCATACCGAGCAGCATTGCGCGAGAACTGTCGTCGCCCATCCGCCAAGCCGACGAAGCCTTGCGGCGCAGCGCGTCATACACTAGGCTGGCGATAGCGGCCCGATCGCCGGAGCCGGCAAAGCGGTGCGACAGCCCCCAATCCTTCAACGCATCAGCGGCGGGCCGCCGCCGCGCTCCGATGTCGGTTGTAATTTCGATTGCGGCCGCAAGGCGCGCTCCAGGTGTCATTACGGTAGACCGAGCATGATCTTTACAATGAAAATCAGCCACATGACCGCCAGCACCAGGAGCCCAACGCCGAACAACGGCCCGCGTTGCTGGAGATTATTGGTCGTGACGTGAACCACGGCGTGCGCGATCCGCGACAACACGAAAATCCACGCCAGGACAACGAACAGAATGTCCGCGTGCTTGGTGATGATCGCAAGCACCGTCAGCACATAGAACAGGACAGGCGCCTCAAACTGGTTGGAGAACGAGTTGCCGACCTGCAGCATGTGCCGGGGCCAATTCGGCTGGCGCAGATCAACATCCTGCGCCTTGATGGCGCCCCGCGTGATAATGGGCACGCGTAACGTCGCAAGCCAGAAGACCAGGAGGAACGTCAGAATGACTTCGACGAACAGCGGTGCCAGAATCATCGGAAGCGTCATCGATGCCCCTCTTTGGAAATGACCGCGGCCGACGCCGCCCGAACCTCAAGCCATATGCGCCGCGGCATGTCCTGGCGCACGCTACATCCGGCTCGGATAATTCGGGCTCTCGCGGGTGATGGTAACATCATGAACATGGCTTTCGCGCAGGCCCGCCGACGAAATGCGGATGAACTGCGCCTTGGCATGGAACTCGTCGATGGTGTGGGCACCGACATAACCCATCGCGGCACGGAGCCCACCGGCGAGCTGATGCAGCACAGTCGCCACCGGTCCCTTGTAGGGCACCTGGCCCTCGATACCCTCAGGCACCAGCTTCAGGCTGTCCTTGATATCCTGCTGGAAGTAACGGTCTGCCGAGCCGCGCGCCATCGCGCCGACCGAACCCATTCCGCGATAGCTCTTATAGGAGCGGCCCTGATAGAGGTATGCCTCGCCCGGCGTCTCGTCGGTGCCGGCCAGCAGCGAGCCAACCATCGCCACGTCGGCGCCGGCGGCGAGCGCCTTCGCCAGATCGCCGGAATATTTGATGCCGCCGTCGGCAATCACCGGCGTGTTTGATTTCTTTGCCGCTTCGACCGCATCCATGATGGCGGTGAGTTGCGGCACGCCCACACCGGCAACCATCCGCGTGGTGCAGATCGAGCCCGGTCCGATCCCGACCTTGACGGAATCGGCACCGGCATCAATTAGCGCCTTTGCGCCGTCGGCCGTTGCGATGTTGCCGGCAACCACCTGCACCGCGTTCGAAGTGCGTTTGATGCGGGTGACAGCATCGAGCACGTGCCGCGAGTGACCGTGCGCGGTATCCACCACGACCATATCGACGCCGGCCGCCAAGAGCCTCTCGGTGCGATCGAAGCCCTTGTCGCCAACCGTCGTGGCCGCCGCGACCCTCAGGCGGCCCTGCTCGTCCTTGCAGGCGTTCGGGTTTGCGACCGCCTTCTCGATATCCTTGACCGTGATAAGGCCAACGCAGCGGTACTGCGCATCGACCACCAGGAGCTTCTCGATGCGATGCTGATGCAGGAGTCGCTTGGCCTCATCCTGGCCAACGCCCTCACGGACAGTGATAAGCCTGTCCTTGGTCATCAGGTCGGCCACCTTTTGCCGCGTATCGGTGGCAAACCGCACGTCGCGGTTGGTGAGGATGCCGACAAGCTTGCCCGGCGCGGAGCCGGCCTGGCCGTTGCCGCCCCCTTCGACCACCGGAATGCCGGAGATGTTGTGCTCCTTCATCAGCGTCAAAGCATCGGCCAGGGTCTGATCGGGGTGGATGGTGAGCGGATTCACCACCATGCCGGACTCGAATTTCTTGACCAACCGGACCTGGGCCGCCTGCTGCTCGGGCTCGAAGTTGCGATGGATGACGCCGATGCCGCCGGCCTGGGCCATCGCGATGGCCATCTGATATTCGGTCACCGTATCCATCGCCGAAGCCACGATCGGGAGGTTGAGCGCAATGCCCCGCGTGATATGGGTGCGGATATCGACCTCGGACGGCAGCACATCCGAGGCCCCCGGCTTGAGCAGCACGTCGTCAAAAGTGAATGCCTCGGGGGGAACCGAATTGTTGATAGCGGCCATTACCAACTCCAGCGCGCCCATTCTCGGGCTTATGCGGTCCCAGATAGGGAAAATCGGCGGGTTTGCGAGGACCGTGATCCTCGCCCGACTCAGGGACCGCTTTTGGGTTGGCGATGGTGGTTAGCACCCCGGAGGCGACTTTCATAGGAAATTCAACGCGAATTGACCCTCCATCCACCGTCTCCAGTATGATGATCCCACCCCTGGCATCGAGCCCCGCATGACCGACAGCCGCCTCGTCCCGATGATCGTGGCTGTCGCCCTGTTCATGGACAATATGGACTCGACGGTGATCGCGACCTCCCTGCCTGCGATTGCCGCCGATATCGGCACCAATCCGCTGACGCTCAAGCTCGCGGTCACCTCCTACCTGCTCTCGCTCGCCGTCTTCATCCCCATGAGCGGCTGGACCGCCGACCGGTTCGGCGCCCGCACCGTATTCCGCGCGGCCATTGGGGTGTTCGTCCTGGGTTCGATTGGTTGCGCCTTGTCGGGATCGATCACGCAACTGGTCCTGGCCCGGATCGTGCAGGGCATGGGCGGCGCGATGATGACCCCGGTTGGACGGCTGGTCCTGGTGCGGACGGTCGATCGCCGGGAACTGGTCAACGCCATGACCTGGGTGTCGATCCCAGCCATGATCGGCCCGCTGATGGGGCCGCCGCTCGGTGGCTTCATCACCACTTATGCCTCCTGGCATTGGATCTTCCTCATCAACGTTCCCATCGGTCTGATCGGCATTGTGCTGGTCACGCGGTACATCGAAAACATCCGCTCCGAGTCGCGCGAGGGCTTCGATGCGGCGGGCATGGTGTTGTCCGGGGTCGCCGTGGCGGGGCTCACCTTCGGCCTGTCGGTGGCCGGGCTGGAGCTGGTGCCGTGGCCGATCGTGACCGCGATCATCCTTTGCGGCGCGGTTTCGCTGGCGTTCTACATCGCTTATGCACGGCGGGTTCAGGCGCCCATTCTTGATTTTACCCTGTTGCGCCTGCCGACATTCCGGGCCAGCCTGACCGGCGGCTTCCTGTTTCGCATTGGTGTCGGCGCCCTTCCCTTCCTGCTTCCGCTCCTGCTTCAGGTCGGATTCAAGCTCTCGCCGTTCCAGTCCGGTCTGATCACGTTCACCTCGACGATGGGCGCGCTGTTCATGAAGGCCGCCGCCGTCCGCATCCTCAAGCGGTTCGGCTTCCGCACGGTGCTGACCATCAATGCGGTGCTAAGCTCTCTGTTCATTGCCGCCTGCGGACTGTTCTCGTTCAACATGTCATTCGCCGCCATGATCGCAATCCTGCTCGTCGGCGGGTTCTTCCGCTCGTTGCAATTCACCTCGATCAATGCGCTCGCCTATGCCGAAGTGCCTGCCGCGCGAATGAGCCGGGCCACCACGCTTGCCGCCGTGGGCCAGCAGGTGTCGCTCGCCACCGGCGTCGCCATCGGTGCACTGACCGTCGAAACCGTGGTGCGATGGGGCGGCCAAGGAGCGATCACCGCGGCGGATTTCCCGCCGGGGTTCCTGCTCGTTGGCCTGATCGCGGCGACTTCGGCCTTCATTTTCGCACGGATGCCGGCAAACGCCGGCGCCGAAATGGCCAACCGTATCCCTGCGACCACAAGGACATCCGATCCGCGCATGGGATAAGTGGCCCGCCACAGGATCGCCACGCACGGGCAGTCTAGAATGCCGGTCTTGGAGAAACCCAGGATCATGCCTGCGCCCCGCCCCTGTTTTCCCGGCTGTGCATTCGTCGCCCTGACGGCGGCGATGCTCCTCCTGGCGACGTCATCCGGTGGCGCGCAGCAGGCCGCGGCAGCGCCGACGGGGGACGAGGCGCGCTGCACCGGCCAGGTTGCGGCCAGCCCGGAGGCGCAAGCGGCAGCCTGCACGGCGCTCATCGACAGCGGGCGCTACAATGCGCAAAACCGCGCAATCCTCTATTCCAACCGCGGCATCGCCTA
>JAFKKQ010000192.1 GCA_017304505.1 Hyphomicrobiales bacterium
TGCAGCTGCAGCGTCGTCTCTCCTTGCTTGATATCGCCCAAACCTCAGCTCACCTCGAAGCCGACGCAAGGGGTCTGCGACGTCCCGCTGGCTTTCCATATCGAGACTGGCAACTATGGTGACATACGCCTGGATGGACTCAATGTCGTCCTTATCGTTCACACGCCGGGCCCGATGGGCGAGGGAAACTGGACCGCTGCCTCCTATATCGACGAACGCGCTGACGACGAACAAACCGAGGCGCTTGGTGCAATTTTCACTGGTGCAGCTGGCGGCCCGATGGCGGTGCTTGCGCCGCTCATCGCGACCAACCTCGGGGCCAAGAAGGTCCCAATCAAATATCAGGTCGATGGCAACAAGCGCTCCGCAGAAATCCCCAACGTCCTGACAATGGCGGTCGAGCCGCTACCGACCATGCGCCAGGACGGCGCGATGTGGGCTGCGACCGGTCACCCCGTCAATCCAGACAAGCTGTTTTTCGCCGTTGGCGCACAAGGCAATACATTCACCGACCACGGGATGCGCTGGGACAATTCCGGCCGCAACGGCCATTACGCTCCAATCAACTGGTCGAACTAGAATCGCGCTGGCTCTCTTTTATCGCCTTGTCGATGAGCTCGTCCCAACTCGTACCCACCTTTCGGAACGGTGCAACGTGGCCATGCGTGTAAAGTGCCGATGAGCGCCCTTGAAGCCGTGCTGCGACGCGACCGCTCAGTGGTCGTAGCTGCGCTCGCGATCGTTACAGCGGTGGCATGGGCCGATCTCGTTTGGCTTGCGAACGATATGTCGATGGGCGGCATGGACATGACCGGCTTCCGCATGGTTCCGGCTGGCCAAGGCTGGATGATGCCCGTCGGCGCACCTTGGCATCCGATCGAGTTCGGTGCCGTATTCGCGATGTGGGTCGTCATGATGATCGGCATGATGACGCCTTCCGTGGCGCCGATGATCCTCGTCTATGCCCGTATTGGGCGTCAGGCAGCCGGGGAAGACCGGCCGTTTGCCGCGAGCGCGTGGTTCGCCCTCGGCTATCTGCTGTCGTGGACCGGCTTTTCGATTGCGGCAACGTTCGCTCAATGGGCGCTGCAGCGTGCGGCGTTGCTGACCCCAATGATGGGGAGCGCCAGTAATGTCCTTGGGGCCGCAGTCCTGATCATCGCGGGCGTGTACCAGTGGACGCCGTTTAAGGACGCATGTCTGTCGTACTGCCAATCGCCGCTCGGGTTCGTCCTTCGTTATGGATTTCGCCGCGAGCCGACGGGAGCCTTGGCGCTCGGCTTTCGCCATGGCCTCTATTGCATAGGATGCTGCTGGGCGGTGATGGCGATCCTGTTTGTCGCCGGCGTCATGAACCTCTTTTGGATCGCCGCGCTTGCCGCATTGGTGTTGGTCGAAAAGGTGGCGCCGTTTGGCCGGGTCGTCTCGCGACTCGCAGGGATTGCCTTCGTGGTGGGCGGAGCGCGGCTGCTGACGCAGAGTAGTTGAACGGACTCTATGTCGGTTTCTGGCCCTTAGGCGACACCGCTACACATCAATCCGACGCTCGCACCCAGGAGAAAAGCAAAGGCGCACGCTGAGACGCGGTACTCGTTCACCGCATCCGCGGCGATCTGCTGGCAAATGTCAGTTGGTAAGCCAAGCAAGAAGAATTGCCGGCTGATGCGGACTTTCACTCCCTGGGGCGTCCTGAACGCCGGCCCTACTACACAGCCTCCAAAATCACCACCGGTCACCACCGATAACCTGCACACCAGCGCCTCGCCAGGATCGTCCGCATAGATCGACGCGCGTGTTCCAATGCTCTTGCGTGTAGAGACTGGCGGCGTCGAGAGCGGAGCGGTCGAGCCGTCATAAGTCATGGGATGTCCATTTGTGCGGTGTCGATGATTGTTTGCTTGGAATTCGTCGTTAAGTTGAGTCGGAACAACGGGGGACCCAAAACGAAGAGACCTCAACAAATTGACGACGTGCCGGTGCGCAACATCCAGCGAGCCGACATGATTCCGACCACAGGCTTCGCGATGGTTGTGGACGGGAAAATGAAGACGAATTTCGAGGACAACGCGTCAGCTACCAAGGCGGGATCGGAGCTCTTGGCGCGCTTTCCGATGTTGCAGATCGAAGTTTACGATGCCTCAGCCGGCACCCGCTCGAAGATCCAAACTGAAAAGTCGGCCTAGAGCGCTTGGTCGAACGGGATTATCGCCCACCGAATCCTTGCTTCGCGCCTTCCATCGTCTTGCGGATCGGGCCGCGGTTTTTCATGTGTCGGCGAAGAGCCATGCACAGCGTCACGCGGTACGATCTGAAGCGGGCCGCCGGGGCCTGCGCCGCCCTCGCCGGAGCGGGCGGCGGAGATCCATGCGTTTCCATTGTCAGTTGACATCGGCACCCATCGCTGAGGCATTTTCATCTGGACTTTAACCGGCATCAGAACGCGGATCGGCACTCAAAGCGTATGTAACGCCGTCAAGCACGATCATGCGGGAATCGTCGGCCGCCCCTACCACTCCGCCAACTTCATCAGCCCACCGATGAATAATCCGCGTCTCGATCCGATCGCGCAGCCGTGACCACATAGGCACGGATCCGCACATCGACTTCAGCAGTGCCGAATCGTTCGGCAATAGCCTGACTCGCGCGCGTCGTCGCTTCCTCCAAACGAGCAGGGCCGCGCGCCTCTACCTCGTTACGCAATGGCGTACCTTGCACGTACGCGAGCGCTGGTTCCCACGGCGAAGGAGCTCTGCTTCTGGCATCGACCGCATCGGCTGAAATACTGGTAAAACCCGCCCCCTTCAGACCTGAACGCAATATGTCGATGTCATTATGGCCGTGTGGGGTGCGCGCGAGGAAACGCGGTGGGTCGTTTGGAAACATCTCCTCGAGCGCTTGCGTCACAAGTTCTGCAAATTCATTATTCGCAATTTTGTCCCAGACGCTGAAATAATATTGTCCGCTGGACTTCAAAACGCGACGCGCCTCCTTGAACGCCCGAGCCTTGTCAGAGAAGAACATGACCCCGAATTGGCAGACCACGGCGTCGAAGCTCTCATCCTCAAAGGGTAAATTCTGAGCATCAGCCGTTTTCCATTCAATTTTGTCATCCTGGCCTATGAGCGTTTTAGCATGCTCGAGCATTGGCGGGTTGAGGTCGGTGGCGACGATCTGTGTTGTAACCGGTAACTGTGATACAAGCGCTCGCGTGACGATGCCCGTGCCAGCCGCAATTTCAAGAACGCGTTGAGGCCTAGCTACGGCCACCCGTGCAGCGATATCGCGCGCGTAAGGGTCGAAGATCAGCGGGACGAGATAGCGCTCGTAAAACTCAGGGATTGGCCCGCTGAAGACCTTGTCTGTCTCGGACATGGCGTGCTCCACCAGCTGGAATACGATATGTTAGCACACCGCTCCGACAGGTTTAGGCCAACCGATTGCGATTCCCGGTTCGCCCCGCAGATCCGAGCGCGCTCGAGCGCCCGACTTCTCTTATCTCCATTTCACCGGTTGCTATTTCTGCTGCAAGCGGGCGGCGAGATCCTCGTAGGAGCCAGGAAAGTACATCACATTATGCCACGGACGTTTGCTCATGGCCGCGGCAAGGCCGAGAACCTGCGAGGCATCGCGCCCGAACAAAACGATTCGGCGATTGAAATCGTCGAGCGGCAACGGCGGGTTCGTCAGCTTGCCGGACATCATTTGCTTGAGCGTACCTTCGAGAGATTCGGCGGTCAGATTGCGGGCGCCTGGCAAGCTTCCTCTTACGAAATCCTCTGCAGGCCGTGCATCGATGAACACGGCGGTCCGATCCACCTTGAAGATGCGGACGATGCCATTCAGTTCGACTACAGTCGGGCCGCCGAGTGCGCGCCACACCGGCATGCCAAGCTGATAGCGCCGCACACTGGTGAAACCTGCCATCACCAATCGGTCAGCCAACCGGCGGCTCGCCTGGCAATAAGGGCCGTTGCAGTAGATCACGAGCGCGGCGGACTTGTCGCCGTTCGTCAGGCGCGCCACATTCTCGATCTGATCGCCCCGTGAGGCATCCAAGGCGCGTGCGCCGGGAATATGACCGGCGTCGAACTCGGCACGCGGTCGCGCATCGATAACGATGGCGCTTCCTTCTGCGAGGATCTGCCGCAATTGTTCGGTGCTGACCTCGCCGGTCTTCGCACCAAGCTCCATCAGTGTAGCCTGCTGGATGCTACCGTCCTGTGCGGACGCTAAACACATGTGGGCAAAGGACAAGACAAGCGCCGCGGTGACGAGCACGCCGAAATGCGTAATCCTCATTGCATCCTCCTTTTGATCCAAGCCTGCGGCACGCCGGTCTTGCGAGCCGAACGGCAAGCCGAGGCAAACAACAGGATGCGAGTGATATGCGCGACGCGACGGCCGCACGTCCAATATGATCGAGTGAGGGCTGCGCGCAGAATTTCCGCGCGCGAAGTACGAAACTAGGCGGTCCGAACCCAGAGCGGCTGCGCGAGGGGACCGAGTGCATCGAGCAGGCCCGTCAGCGATGACCGGACGGCTCCCGTGAGTCCAGCCTCGTTCTCGAATGGGCCACGCTGCTTTGATGATGCGAGAAAGAGCGTTCGCTTAATTGCTGGCATAGTGATGGGCCGTGCATCGAGTTTTCCAGCGCGCACTTCATCTAGCACCGCAAAATAAGGCAAAACGGCGGAGGTAGCGCCGCGCATCACAAGGCTTTTCATCGCTGAGATCGAACGCACCTCGTAAGCAATTTTCAATTCAAGGCCGAGGTCCCGAGCCGTACGGGCAACCACCGTGCGAATTGAATCGCCTTCTTCGGGCATGGCGATGCTTTCGTCCAGCGCCTCGACGAACGGGATTGGCTTTCCATTGCACGCGCACGGCGGGGTGACCAAAACCAGATCGTCTTGCAGCAGAGCGGTGCGCGATAATTGTGGCAGATCGGGAACGTCGTAACAAAGGATGAAG
>JAFKKQ010000193.1 GCA_017304505.1 Hyphomicrobiales bacterium
GATGATGGTGCCGGGCTTTTCCTTGGTGTCATAGCGCACGATCTGGCGGTGATATTTCGCCGGCACTTTGGAGATCGGAATGCGCGCGATTACGCTCGACGAGGCCGTCAAGGTTATCAACGCCACGTTTGCCGAGGCGAAGCGGCGAAACGCTTACCCGCTGACCGCCGTGCTGCTCGACGCCGGCGGACGGATGAAAGCCGCCATGAAGCAGGATGGCGCTTCGCTGCTCCGCTTTGAAGTTTCTTACGGCAAAGCCTATGCAGCATTGGCGATGGGCCGCGAATCCCGCCAAGTCTTGCAGAAGGCCAAGGACAAGCCGCTGTTCATGCAATCATTCCTGGAACTGGCGGACGGCCCCATGTTCCTTGAAGGAGGCGGTCAATTGATCCGCGACGGCGAAGGCGAAGTGATCGGCGCCATCGCCACCACCGGCGACACCAACGAGGTGGACGACCTTTGTGCCATCGCCGGCATCCGCGCTGCGGGATTCAAGACCGATCAGGACTTCAGCGAGGCCGACATGCGCCGGCTGAACATCAAACGCGGTGCACCGATCCCCGATCCGGAGAAGGCGGATGAAGCATCGCGTCTTCCGCGCCGCGCCTGAACCGCTTCATTCCGAGATCGCATGCTGCGGGGCGTCCGTTCGGGCGCCCCGTTCGCATTTTGTCGAGCCCAACTCAGGCGCGGGAACCGAAACGCGGAACATTCGTTGATGGGCGTGCAGCCGGGCGACGTTTGGCTGCCGCGCTCATACGTCGACAAATCCCCATTTCGCCAGGGCAACGGCAAAAGGATCGAGCATGTCCATTCTCATCAGCATTCTCATCACGTTTCTGGTTGTCATTCTCGTTCTCTATCTCGTCAACATGCTGCCGATCGAAGGGCGTGCAAAGCACATCGTGCGGATCATCGTGATCATCATCGGCGTGCTGTCTCTGCTGCGATACCTGAGCGTTTTCTGACCGCACGCCAAACGGCGAGCGATCCAATAAGGAGGCTTCCTTGAACGTCACGCCCAAACGGCCTGTGGCAGGATGGGCGGAGCGGCGGCTGTCGCTCGAGGCGCACGATCCGACGCCGTTCGAGGACGAGGGCAACTTCTGGCGCGCCGCGGCACAGACCGCGACCATCGTGATGTGCGTGCTGATGCTGGGCACGCTGCTCTATTTCGCTCGCGCCTTGCTCTTGCCTGTGCTGTGCGCGCTGGCAGTCGGTTTGACGCTCGGGCCTTTGATCGGCGCCATCGTCAAGCGAGGCGTGCCGGCATGGCTGATAGCCATCGCCGTGGTCCTCCTGCTGATCGCGATCGTCAATGCCGCTGTCGTCATCCTCGCCGGACCGGTGACGCAGCTCCTTGGCCGAGCCCCGGAATTCGGCACGGCCTTCGCCGAGAAATTGCATTTCTTCGATCGTCCGCTGGCGGCGCTCAACGAACTGCAGACCGCGCTCGGTATCAATGCATCCGGCAAAGCTCTCGACTTCAATCCGATGCAGATCATCGAAGGCATGCTGACGGTGATTACGCCGGCGGCGCTGCAACTCGTGCTGTCGAGCGTGCTGTTCATCGGCACGCTGTTTTTCCTCATTGTCGGCCGCGCCAGATTCCGCAAAAACGCGGTGAACTGGTCAGCCTCGCGCATCACACGCTTGCGGACCCTGAAAATCCTCAACGACATCGAGGACAGTCTCGGCGGCTATCTTCTGGTGGTCACCGTCATCAATCTCGCGCTCGGCGTCGTCACCGTCGTCGCCGCCATGCTGATGGGGCTGCCATCGCCGATCCTGTGGGGCGTTCTGGCTTTCATTCTCAACTACATCCCTTACGTCGGCCCGGCAATCATGGACCTGCTGCTGTTCGGGATCGGCCTTCTGACCTTTCCGACGCTGCTCGGCGCGCTTCTGCCGCCGGCGGTGTTCATCGCGATCACAACCATCGAAGGTCACTTCCTGACCCCGGCCATCGTCGGGCAGCGCGTGCTCAACCTGCATCCGCTGGCGATCTTCCTGAGCATCGCGTTCTGGGCCTGGATGTGGGGGCCGATTGGCGCGTTCCTCGCAACGCCAATCCTGATCGTCGCGCGCGTCGCGCTGAGCCACCTCTATCCTCGCCAGAAGGCGGAGCTGCCGGGTTAAAACATCCGAGTCGAGAGTACGATCCGATTATTTGTCCGCGTGCTCTGTCTCAGCCAGCAGCCAGCCCAGATAGGCGCCCTCGACGCTTTCCGGCGAGATCACCAGGATGGCCGGCGTGGTGTACCTATGCAACTCCTTCACCGCCGCCGAGACCGCATCCGCAAGCGAGGCGCGGGTCTTGACGATCATCACCGCCTCCTCCGCGCGCTCAACCTCCCCCTCCCAGCGATAGTGCGAGATCATGCCCGGCAGGATGTTAACGCAGGCGGCCAGCCGGCGCTCCACCAGGGTACGGCCGGCGGCCTCCGCCTCCGCGGTTGTCGGCCACGTCGTATAGACGAGTACCGCGCGTTCCATTGCCTTCACCGATCAACGCCCTCGCAAATCAGCGCCAGAGTTGGCGGCTTGCAATCTCCGCACCCTGGACCAAAGCATCCAGCTTCGCCCAAACGATGCTGGGATGCACCTCGTCCGATCCGGCAAAGGTCGCAAAGCCACAATCGGTTCCCGCGATGACATTCTCGCGGCCCATGAAATCGGCGAAGCGAACGATGCGTTGCGCCACCAGCTCGGGATGCTCGACCAAAACGGACGAGTTGGTGATAACGCCGGGAATGAGCACCGTGCCTTCCGGCAGCTTTGCCTCCTTCCAGACCGCCCATTCGTGCTCATGGCGCGGATTGGAAGCCTCAAACGAGAACGCGCCGGCACGGATCTTCGCGAGGATGTCGACGATGTGCTTGACCTCGAGGTCGTGCACGCGGGGTCCCATGTTGATGCTGTAGCAGGTGTGATAGCGAATCTTCTCGACTGGAATGTCACGCAGCGCATGATTGAGCGCTTCGACCCGCTTCATGGCCCATTTGCGGATGCCGTCGACCGACATCTTCGGGTCCATCAGGTAATAGCTGACCAAGCGGGGGTCATCGACCTGAACCAGAAAGCCGGCATCGACGATAGCCTTGTATTCGACACTCATCGCATCGGCGATGGCGAACAGATATTCCTCGTCGCTGTTGTAATATTTGTTCTCGTTCCAATCCTCGATATTGGCCGGCGAAATGCAAGGAACGAAAACGTCGGCAACATCGACGCCGTGCAGCGCCGCCTTGAGGTTATCGAGATCGGTTTTGAGAGCTGCCTGTCCCTTGTAGGTCAGCGGCGCGGTACAAGCCATCTGCACCTGCTTGGTGCGTGGAGAGGCACTTTCCTGGGCCTTATAGTAATCCGGAAAGGTGATCGCTTCGCGCGAGGACAGCCAGGCATTGGGGCGAACACCGTGCGCCTCCAGACCGCCAAGACGATCGCGCACATAAGTGACAAAGCTCGGCTTGCCGAATTCGCCATCGTCGATCACGTCAAGGCCGGTATCGACTTGCTTTCGCACGACCTCGGCGACGGATTCCCAGACCCGCGTCTGCAGAGTCTTTTCGTCAACCGGCTCGCCACGCGACTTCGCACGGATCATCTGGAGGACATCAGGCGGGCGCGGAAGGCTGCCGGCATGAGTGGTCAGAATACGATCGCTCGAACGTTGCATATGCTATTGCGCCTTGATGTTTGCCGCCTTGACGAGAGGCCACCACTTTCCGATCTCGGCCTTCTGATGTGCCGCGAGAGCTTCCGGCGTCTGCTGCTCGCGCGTAACAGCCCGATCACGATTCCCCTTTCGGTCGGAATCCATGCCCGTCAAATTAGGCACGACCATGCGCAAATAACAATCGGGCCGCGCTCCGCCGGCGCTACAGCACCTCGACAGTCATGGGCCAAGTCGTATAGACGAGCATTGCACGTTCCACGATCCTCGCCCCCATCGGCAGGCGCACGCCGGAGCCTCAGCCGCCGCATGCTTCGAAAGACACCAAAATATGAGCGGATCGCCTTCGTGGCGAGCCCCGCGCCGGAAGCCCGTAAGGCTTTGGCGCGCCTGACGAAGCGCTACGGCAATGTCAGCCCCGGCAGGGCCGACGTCGTGGTCGCGCTGGGCGGCGACGGCCTGATGCTGCGAACGCTGCGCAAGGCCATGAAAGCAGCCAGGCCGATCTACGGAATGCATCGCGGCACGGTCGGTTTCCTGATGAACGACTTCCAGGAAAAGGACCTGCGCGAACGACTGGCCGCCGCCCAGATCACCATCATCCATCCACTGGTGATGCGGGTGCGCGATACCAAGGGCAAGCTACATGAGCACTATGCCATCAACGAGGTCTCGCTGTTTCGCCAGACCTACCAAGTGGCCCGGCTCGCGATTTCCGTGGATGGGAAGGAGCGGCTGCCGGAGTTGATGGCGGATGGCGTGCTGGTGGCAACGCCGGCAGGCTCGACGGCCTACAATCTTTCCGTCCAGGGACCGATCATCCCAATCAACGCGCCGCTGCTCGCCCTCACGCCGATCAGCCCGTTCCGGCCGCGGCGCTGGCGCGGGGCTCTGCTGCCCGATACGGCGCGCGTTACCATCCGCGTTATCGATCCCGAGCGAAGGCCGGTCGCGGCCGTGGCCGACCATGCCGAGGTCCGCTCAGTGCGCGACGTCGACATTCGCATGGATCAATCGGTCTCGATGCAAATGCTGTTCGACCCCGGCCACAGCCTTGACGAACGCATCCTAAGCGAGCAGTTCGGATATTGAACGCGGGTCGAACGGATCGACGCATGGCACGAGTCGCGACACGCCGGCCTTCCGCAACGAAGCGTAAGCCGCTCATCCTCGAGCGCATGGGGTATCTTTATGCGGGCGGCCGCATCGACCGCGCGGTCGAAGGCGCGCCGATGGTCGGGCAGCTCTACGCGGACTATTTCATCCCGAAAGAACTCACCTCGCCCCA
>JAFKKQ010000194.1 GCA_017304505.1 Hyphomicrobiales bacterium
GTGGCGGCCGTCACGGGCGAGCAGGGCATCCGCATCGGCAGGACCCGAACTGCCGGCCGGATAGACCGACAGCTTATCGACCTGTTGCTGCGCCCAGGCGTCGAGCGCCGGCTGCACCACGCGCCAGCCCATCTCGATGTTGTCGGCACGGTTGAACAGGGTCGCGTCGCCGGTCATGCAGTCGTAGATCAGGGTTTCGTAGCCGGTGCTCGGCGCGGCCTTGAAGTGGTCCTTGTAGTTGAACTTCATCTCGACGCCATCCATGTGCACGTCGGGGCCGGGAATCTTGGCGCTGAAGCGAAGGATCATGCCTTCCTCGGGCTGGATTTGCAGGATGAGGTCGTTGGGCGTGAGCTTTTCGACCGGCGTATCGCGGAACGGCGTGAACGGCGCCTGCTTGAACTGGATGGCGATCTCGCTTCGGCGCGCGGCCAGCGCCTTGCCGGTGCGCAGGTAGAACGGCACGCCGGCCCAGCGCCAGTTGTCGATCAGGAGCTTGAGCGCGACGTAGGTTTCGGTGGTCGAATCCGGCGCGACATTTTCCGCCTGGCGGTAGGCGGCCATTTTCCTGTTGTCGACGATGCCGGCGCCGTATTGCGCGCGGACCACGTTGCGCTGCGCATCCTCGAAGTCGAGCGGGCGGACGCCCTCGAGCACCTTGGTCTTCTCGGACCGCACCGCCTCGGCGCCAAAGCAGGTCGGCGGCTCCATCGCGGTGAGCGTGAGGAGCTGGAAGAGGTGGTTCGGCACCATGTCACGCAAGGCACCCGTTGCATCGTAGAACTTGCCACGGCGCTCGACGCCCAGCGTTTCGGCGACGGTGATCTGCACGTGGTCGATGTGGTTGCGGTTCCACAGCGGCTCGAAGATGCCGTTGGCGAAGCGGAACACCAGGATGTTCTGGACCGTCTCTTTCCCGAGGTAGTGGTCGATCCGATAGATCTGGCTTTCGTCGAGCACCGAAAGAATGTCGCGATTCAACGATTGTGCCGACAGCAGGTCGGATCCGAACGGCTTCTCGATGATCACGCGCCGCCAGTGTTTGTCCTTCTCGTCGACGAGGCCCGCCTTTCCGAGTTGCTGGACGATCGGCGCAAACACCTGCGGCGGCGTTGCCAGATAGAACAACCAGTTGCCGCAGGTCCCCTGCGCTTCGTCGATCTCGGCCAGGCGTCGCGCGAGCTTGTCGTAAGTCGCCGTGTCGTGGAATTCGCCCCGCAGATGGTGGAACCGTTCGGCGAGCCAGCGCGCGTCGCCGTCGTTCAACCCGCCGTTGGGCGAATTGCGAAGGCTGTCGGCAACCTCACGGCGGAGTCCGTCGTCGCCCTGGTCGCTTCGCGAGATGCCGATGACGGCAAAGGACTCCGAAAGCAGGCGCGCGCGCCGAAGGTTGTACAGGGCCGGAATCAGCAGGCGCTTGGTGAGGTCGCCCGAGGCTCCGAAGATGACAAGGATGCACGGGTCTCCCGGTTGCGTTTGCAATTCCATTTCGCTCACTGGCCGGCTTTCGGTTCGACGTGCCCCCCGAACTTGTTGCGCATGGCCGAAAGCAGTTTGTCGGAGAAGCTTTCCTTCTCGCGCGAACGGAAGCGGGCGTAGAGCGCCGCCGAGAGCACTTCGGCCGGAACGGCCTCCTCGATAGCGGCCTGGATGGTCCAGCGGCCTTCGCCGGAATCCTCGACGAAGCCGGAGTAGCGGGCGAGCTTCGGGTCTTCCGCGAGCGCCATCGCAGTCAGGTCGAGAAGCCAGGAGCCGATGACGCTGCCTCGCCGCCAGACCTCGGCGATATCCGGCAGGTTGAGCTCAAAGCGATGGTCCTCGGGTACGTCGCCTGAAGCCGCGCCGCGCAGGATGTTGAAGCCCTCGGCATAGGCCTGCATCAGGCCGTATTCGATGCCGTTGTGGACCATCTTGACGAAACGGCCGGAACCGCTCGGGCCGCAATACATATAGCCGCGCTCCACGCGCGGATCGCGGCCCCTGCGGTCCGGCGTCTTCTCGATGTCGCCCGCGCCGGGCGCGAGCGTATCGAAGATCGGGTCGAGCCGTTCGACCGCCTCCTTGTCGCCGCCGATCATCAGGCAGTAGCCGCGGTCGAGCCCCCAGACGCCGCCGCTGGTGCCGCAGTCGATGTAGTGGATGCCCCTGGCCTTGAGCGCCTTGGCGCGGCGGATGTCGTCTTTATAGAAGGCGTTGCCGCCGTCGATGATGGTGTCGCCGCGTTCGAGCAGTTCACCCAGTTGGGTCACAGCGGTTTCGGTGATTTCGCCGGCCGGCAGCATCACCCACACCGCCCGCGGCTTGGCGAGTTTCTTGACCAGCTCCGCAAGACCGGCGCTGCCTTCGACATGCCCGCCGGTCAGCGCCTTGATGGCCGCAGCATTCTGATCGACCCCGACGCATTGATGGCCCTTGCGCGTCAGGCGGCGGACGATGTTGCCGCCCATACGCCCCAAGCCGATCATGCCAAGCTGCATCGTGTTCTCCCGATCGTTGCGATTGTCAGGCCAGGGCGTCGCGGACGGCGTTCTTGAGCGTTGTCAAGCCTGCCGCGACATGCGAGCCGAGATGGATGCGGAGCGCCCGCCGCCCGCGCTCGGCGAGGACCTGGAAGTCGCCGCGCGCCTGCGCCGCTTCGACGATGCCGAACGTGTATTTCTGGCCCGGCACGTCGACGTCGGGAGGGTCATCACAGGTGATCTGCAGGAATACGCCGGTGTTGGGACCGCCCTTGTAAGCCTGCCCGGTCGAGTGCAAGAAGCGCGGCCCGAAGCCGAGACACGTCGCGACGCGCTTGCGATCCCGAACCAACGCGCGGATCTCCTGCAGCGTATCGCCGTGCTGCTTGTTGCGCTCGACATAGGCGAGAAGGGCGCAATAGTCGCCGGGATCGATGCGCTTGAAGTGCTCCTTGAGCGCATCGACGAGCGTGCGCGCGGAGGACAATGCCTTGCCGTTCTCAGCATCGGCGTAAAGTGTCAGGCCCGCGTCCTCCAACAGCGCCGTCTCCTCCGGCAGCTTGCCGGTGCGCTCGTAAGCGGCGGTCAGTTCGCGCGTCTTGACCTTGCTGGCCTCGACATCCGGCTGGTCGAACGGATTGATGCCGAGCAGCGATCCCGCCACGGCGGTGGCGATCTCCCAGCGGAAGAATTCCTGGCCGAGGTGATAGCGGTCGGTCACGACGATGCGCACGACCGGATGGCCGGCGCGCTCCAGCGCGGTGATGGTGCCCGCGCGGGCTGCTTCGGCCTCGCTGGCGAGCCGCACATGAACGAACAGGCGATCCTGGCTGTAAGCCTCGGGCGCACCCAAGGGTTCGGCGTCGATGGGGATGAGCCCTTTGCCGTGCTTGCCGGTCGATTCGGCCAGAAGCTGTTCCAGCCATGCGCCGAAGTCGGCGATGCCGGGCGAGGCAACGATGGTGACCTTGTCGCGGCCCGATTGTCCGGCGGCAGCGAGGATCGTACCCAGCATGACACCCGGATTGTCGGACGGCGGCACGTTGGCGGCGCAGGAGCGCACCATTGTTTGCGTCGCGTCGAGCAGCCGCCCGATGTCGAGGCCCATCGCAGCCGCCGGCACCAGACCGAAATCCGAAAGCACAGAATATCGGCCGCCGATGCTCGGCACGCCATAGGCGATGTGGCGAAAACTGTCCTGCTCTGCCGTCTTCTGCAACGACGATCCCGGATCGGTGACGGCGAGGAAGCGCGACCCGGCCTTGTCCGCGCCGACGGCGCGCTTGGCGCATTCGAAGAAATATTGCTTGAGGATGTTCGGCTCCAGCGTGCTGCCGGATTTGCTCGACACGATGAACAGCGTCTTGGCCGGATCGATCCGGCTCTCGAAGGTTCGAATCTGCGCAGGGTCGGTCGAGTCGAGCACCAGCAATTCGGGGCTGCCGTTTTGCCGGCCGAAGGTTTCGGCGAACACCTCGGGCCCAAGGCTCGACCCGCCCATGCCGAGCAGCAGCACATGGGTGAAGCCCTCGCGGCGCACGTCGTCGGCCAGGCTCGCGAAGTCGCCGACGCGCTTGCGCTGCTGCTCGACGATCGGCAGCCAGCCGAGCCACTTGGCTTCGTCCTGACGGGTCCAAAGTGCGGCGTCGCCGGCCCAGAGGCGGCGCACGTTGCCGTCGTGACGCCAGGATTCGAGCGAGTCCGCGACCAGTTTTTCGAGTCCGGATGGCAGCGTGGCGGTCTGGCTGTTGAGCTTGCCGCCGAGCAGCGCTGTGCGTTTGTGCGCCACCGCGCCCAGGAGCTTGTCGAAAGCATCGGCAAACAACTGCACGCCGTCATCGACCAGCTTGTCCGTCACCGCGTCGATGGAAATGCCGGATCGCTCCAGCGACGCCATGACCTGCCGGGCTTCGTCGAGCTTCTCCTCGAGGCTCTTGCGTATTTTCCCGTGATCGCGGAAGGCATCCATCGTCGCTGGCGGCAGGGTGTTGACGGTGTCCGGCGCGATCAACTCATCGACATAGAGCACGTCGCTGTATTCGGGATTCTTGGTCCCGGTGCTGGCCCACAGCAGGCGCTGCACGCGCGCGCCCTTGGCCTCGAGTTTCTCCCAGCGAGGACCGGAAAACAGGCGCTTGTAGATCTGATAGGCCAGCTTGGCGTTGGCGATGGCGACCTTGCCGCGGAGCGGGGCCAGCATCTCGCGGGCGTTGACGTTGGCGTTGGGAAGCCGCTCGTCGATCATCTTGTCGAC
Source organism: Hyphomicrobiales bacterium (assembly GCA_017304505.1). Lineage (GTDB taxonomy): Bacteria > Pseudomonadota > Alphaproteobacteria > Rhizobiales > Xanthobacteraceae > Z2-YC6860. The sequence goes on from JAFKKQ010000194.1 coordinate 4,714, forward strand.
CATGACGTCGATGCGGCTGACGAAGAAGCTCGCGACGCTTGCGACCTTGGCCGGGTCGCCGCCCCGGGCCACCAGATGCTCGAGGCCCGCCAGGTAGGCTTCGGCGACCTGCTCGTACACCTTCTGCGAAAACAGCAAGGTGATGTTGACGTTGATGCCTTCGCCGATGAGTTGCTGAATGGCCGGCAGGCCGGGTTTCGTCGCCGGCACCTTGATCATGAGGTTGTCGCGGCCCACCGCCTGCCAC
>JAFKKQ010000195.1 GCA_017304505.1 Hyphomicrobiales bacterium
ACTATGACACCAATGTCACTCTGCCCAACGCAAGCATAAGCGACTCGCTGTTTGCGGCCGAACAATTCGGCTCGTGCCCGCAAGCCGTCATGCCGCTGGGTTACGATTGGGATGCGATGAAAACGATGGTCGACAACATGTCGCCCAGCGGCAACACGAACCAGGCCATCGGCCTCGCGCACGGCTGGATGTCGCTTGTCGGGGGCGGACCCTATCCCGATCCGCCCGCGATGGATCCCAACTACAAATATCAACAGGTCATCATCCTGATGACCGACGGCCTCAATACGCAGAACCGCTGGACCAGTTCGACGAGTTCGATCGATGCGCGGCAGAAGATCACGTGCGATAACGTCAACGCCGCCAACATCACGCTCTATGCGATCCAGGTGAACACCGGCGGCGACCCGACATCGACGCTTCTACAGGGCTGCGCCGGCACTGCGCCCCTTCCCGACGGAACGCCGCGCAAATACCCGGACCCCAGCAAGTTCTTTTTATTGACGTCCGCCCATCAGCTTGTCACCACGTTCCAGCAAATCGGAACACAACTCTCCAACCTGCGCATCGCGCAGTAGCAATCCATCAAACGCGGCAAGCCATCGTGGCTTCGAAGCCCGGCCCCGTGCCGGGCTCCGTCCGTTCGGAAGACCGCTTGTCTTCCGCGAATAGAACCCACACGCCCATGCAGCAGATGGAGTCAAGCAAAAGCCCGGCCGACCGGACCGGGCTCTGCTTACGCGACGCAACGCACGCAACAAATTATTTCGCCGGACTGACCTTGGCGACATAAGCCTCGAACGGCTTGTAGGTCTCTTTCGCCAGATCGGCATAAAGCTCACCGATCTTGGTCGCCTGGGCGACAAAGCCTTCGTAAGCGGTCTTGGCGTAATCGGTCTGAATCTCGATCGCCTTGTCGAGCGACCGGGCGCCCAGCAGCTTCTCCAGCACCCTGGTGCCATCCTCGAACGACTTCTTCGAATAATCCGCCACTTCCGCAGCGATCGCCTGAGAGGTCTTCGACAGCGCGCCGAACGACCGCATGGTCGCGTCCATGCTTTCCTTGCTTGCGTTCTGGATCTCGTCGAAATTCTTGATCATCGTTTTTCTCCGTCCCGCTGCATTTCAGTCGGAACCTGGGGTTTCATCGCCAACTGGCCCGGCCCGATTCGCCGGGTGCCGCGCAGCTCAACCGCCGCAAAACGACATATATTGCACCGCACAAAAATAGCAAGAATTTTTTGCGGCGCACCCTGTTTCACCGACAGATCGCCCGTGCGGGCATCCCAAAATGGGGCACTTCTCCTTGATTTGATTTAACTTATTGGCAACCTCACCACCTTAGTTTCGAGGGCTGTGCCGTATCGGCCACGGTTGCCGGAAAAATGTGCGAAACTCCGTGGGCAACGTATTTGGGACAAAACAGGGGTCTTGGGTGTCGTAAACCGGCGCCTGAACGGGCTTAAGAAACGGGGAAATAATCATGCATCGCGTGCCGCTCGGGGCCGCCAGTCGGCTCCGTTGGGGGTGTTTGGGCCTCGCCGCCATCGTCGCTTTGGTTGCGGTTGCAAGCGATCCCGCCGATGCGCGCAGCCGGCGCAAGCATCACCATGCCAAGCGCACTCATCACGCCGCGGCAAGTTACAACCCGCCCTACGCCGACATCGTCGTCGACGCCAAAACCGGCAAGGTGCTTCATCAGTCGAACCCGGATGCCGCCCGCTTCCCTGCTTCGCTGACCAAGGTGATGACGCTCTATCTGCTGTTCGAGCAGCTTGAGGCTGGCAAGATCACGCTCGATACGCCGATGAAAATTTCCGAGCACGCTTCCGTCCAAGCCCCGACCAAGCTCGGGCTGCGCCCCGGCGACACGTTAAAGGTCGAGGACGCGATCAAGGGCCTCGTCACCAAGTCCGCCAACGACGCCGCGGTTGTGATCGCCGAGACGCTGGGCGGCAGCGAGGAGAACTTCGCCGCCATGATGACGCGCAAAGCACGCGCCCTCGGAATGCGGAACACGTTCTATCACAACGCTTCCGGCTTGCCGGACGATCAGCAGAAGACCACCGCGCGCGACCAGGCGCTGCTCGGCATGGCGATCCAGAACCGGTTCCCGAAATACTATCGGTATTTCTCGCTGCCGAGCTTCGTCTACCGTGGCCATGCGTTGCGCAACCACAATCATCTGCTCGGCAGCGTGGACGGCGTGGACGGCATCAAGACCGGCTACACACGCGCTTCGGGATTCAATCTCATCACCTCGGTCAGACGCGGCGGCCGGCATATCGTCGCCGTCGTCTTGGGTGGGCGCTCGGCGGGCAGCCGCGATGCGCGGATGCGCAGTCTTATCGACACCAACATTGCCGAGGCTTCGACCAAGCCGAAATCGCAACCACAGGTCGCCGAAGCTCCGATCCCGGCGCCGCGGCCCGCATTTGAGGCGCCGGCTGCCGCGCCACAACTCGCTGCGGCCGCAAGCATCCCAATGCCGCTTCGCGCACCGGCGACCTCAAAGGAAGCCACCGTAACCGTTCCCGTCGGATCGAGCGCGCCGCTCAAACCCGTTAAAGTGCGGACGATGACGGTGACGCTTGTCCCGCCCAAGGACGCAGCAGGCAGCGACACCGCCGAGATTGCGGAAGGCGATGCCGCCGATCAGAGCGATGCGCCGCAAGACCAGGGCAGCCCGGCGGGTCAGAACGGTGCGCCGGAGACAGCCGCCGCGACCGAAGCGGCCGCGGTGCCGCCTGCCCTGCCCACCCCGCGCCGCAGCGTCCTCGCCAAGCTGCAGCCGGTGCTCGCTGCCGCCAAAAATGCCGCAGTCACATCAGCCAAGGCGGCAGAGGTGAGCGGCGACCAAGCCATCCCGGAGCGCCCGACAATCCGGCGTGGCTGGGCGATTCAGATCGGCGCGTATGAAGACAAGGGCGAGGCGAAACAGCGCCTCAACTCCGCCAAGGGCAAGGTCGCAAGCGTCCTTCACAAGGCCGAAGCCTACATCGAACGCACGGTCAAAGGCGCCAAGACCTACTACCGCGCCCGTTTCGCCGGCTTCGATCGCGACCAGGCGCATGCGGCGTGCAAGAAGCTCAAGCACGACGACATCGCCTGCATGGCGCTGAAAATCTGAGCGGAAACCGAACATTAAGGATGTCGGCATTAAGAACCGACTGGGGCATCAAACAAGACGGGAGCCTCTCGCAGGTGAGTCAGTGCGGGAGACTTAAGTATGGCGTCGCAGCAAAACTTCCTTGGCTTCGTTGATCTGGGCAGCGAGGTACGTCGACCCACCCTGGTCGGGATGCAGTTTCTTCATCAGCGTCCGGTGGGCGCGCCCGATCTCTTCGTCGCTCGCCCCCGCCGGAATGCCAAGGATCTGATAGGCCTCCTTGTCAGTCATTTTTCCGGTCCGCGCCGCACCGCCCGCCCCCGATGCCGCATTGCCTTGCGCGTGCTCACGCCAGCCGGGCTCCCGGCGGTCAAGATAAGCTGCCAGTAGCGCCCTGCTGTCCGCATCGACCTCCGCGTAAAGATCGAGCACCGCGGTCACGTCGAGCGTATCGAGCGCCGCGCCCCGATAGCGCCCCGCAAGGACCGTGCCGCGCATTGCGCCGCTATCGTGATCAAGCTCCATCTCGATCGAGGGCGCACGCACCCGCGATGTTTGCTTCGGCGTCTTCTGCGTGCGCTGGAACAAACCGGTCGAGGCGAAAGGTCCCCATCCGAGCAGACCAAGTCCGGTGACACCGAGCGGGATCGCCACCTCCAGGTGACCACGGAAAAACAGGAATGCGGCTGCCGCCAGAGCCAGAATCCCGCCGGCCGGACGCAACACCCGCACCAGCATCCGCGGGTCGACCTTGGTGAAGCCGTTGAGCCCCCACAGCACCAGCACCAAAACAAGGATACCGAAGAACAATGCCGGCATGGCTATCGCAACTGCGCCAACAGTTTGACGGCGCCGGCGTTGTGGCGCGCCTTGAGATCGGCAAGCGCCTTCATGCCGCCGGCGGCATAGGCTGCAACAGCGCGCAGCAACTCTGCAAGCTCATGTGCGGCACCGGTATCAAACCGGCAATACGCCCCGCGCGAAAGGCGCGCGACCTCGCGGAATGCATTTTCCGCGATGGCGTCGCCGCCCTCCTGGAACATGAAAGCCGGCACGCCGAGCAAGCCGAGCTTGCCGGCGGCAGCACAGAGATCGTCGATCGGCTCCTCCATCGCGTCCCCGACGAACACCAGTGCTTGGACTTTGCGTGCCTCGGTTTCGCGCTGCACATGCGCCAGAACCTTGCGGATCTGCGTATGGCCGCCACGACAGTCGATCTTTTCCATCAAACCACCCAACTGACGCGCATCGGATGCCCAGCGCGACGCCCGGCATTCCGAAAGCCCGCGATAATAAACAAGCTGCACGTCGAGGCCGCCGATCGCAGCCGCTTCGCCAAACATGTCGCCCTGGAGGCGGCAGGCCGTATCCCAAAGCGGCTGCCGGCTCATGGTCGCGTCGAGCGCGAAGATCAACCGGCCGCGCGTGCCGGTCCGGGTGGCCGGACCGAGCGAACGCACCGTCTTCAGAAATGCGTCAATGTCCGCACGCGAAGATGCCGCGGCCGGTGGACTGCGGCCTTCGGTCGGAGTGGGGGGGCGGTCCTTTGCCATAGCGGCCTTGGCATCCTGGGCACGGGTCGTTTCTATCTTATAAGTGCGTCTTCGGGCGTCGGGCGCAACGGGCGGCAACGCCAGACAGGGAGACGGATAGCTCGAAGTCCATTCTAGGCTAGACACTCACGATATTGCGTTATTCCATCAGCTTAGCGCAGTTTTCTCCATAGACCTACGAACAGCTTGAACCATGCCCCCAAGATCGAAATCTGCCGCCAAACGCCGCGCCGGGGTAACAATTGCCCGTACCGCTTCAGTTTTACGCCTGACCGTCGGGCGCTTCCGCGCCGC
>JAFKKQ010000196.1 GCA_017304505.1 Hyphomicrobiales bacterium
GGCTTCGTCCACACCGCGCCGGGCCACGGCCGCGAGGACTTCGAAGTCTGGACGGCGAACGCGCGGGCGCTGGAAGCGCGCGGCATCAATTCTGCGATTCCTTACACCGTTGACGAGAACGGCGCGCTGACCGCACAGGCTCCTGGCTTCGAAGGCAGGCGCGTGCTGACCGACAAGGGCGAAAAGGGCGACGCCAACGAAGCCGTCATCAAGGCATTGGCCGCCGCCGGCAACATCGTCGCCCGCGGCCGGCTCAAGCATCAGTATCCGCATTCGTGGCGCTCGAAGAAGCCCGTCATCTTCCGCAACACGCCGCAATGGTTCATCGCGATGGACAAGCCGATCGTGGCCTTCGGCGAAACGCTTCGCACCATCGCGCTGCGCGAGATCAAGACGACCCGCTGGGTGCCGGCCGCCGGCGAAAACCGCATCACCGGCATGATCGAGAGCCGGCCGGACTGGGTGGTGTCGCGCCAGCGCGCCTGGGGCGTGCCGATCGCGGTGTTCGTGCGCGAAAAGGGCGACGGCTCGGCGGAAATCCTGCAAGACGCGGCGGTGAACGAGCGTATCGCCGCAGCCTTTGAACAAGAAGGCGCGGACGCCTGGTACAAGGCCGGCGCGCGCGAACGCTTCCTTGGCTCGCGCGCAAATGAAGATTGGAAGAAGGTCGATGACATCCTCGATGTCTGGTTCGATTCCGGCTCCACGCATGCCTTCGTCCTCGAAGACCCCGAGCACTTTCCGAGCCTCGCCGGCATCAAGCGCAAGCAGGATGGCGGCGACGATACGGTGATGTATCTCGAGGGCTCCGACCAGCATCGCGGCTGGTTCCACTCCTCGCTACTCGAAAGCTGCGGCACGCGCGGCCGCGCACCATATGATGCGGTGCTGACCCACGGCTTCGTGCTCGACGAGCAGGGCCGCAAGATGTCGAAGTCGCTTGGCAACGTTACCGCGCCGCAGGACGTGATGAACAAGTCCGGCGCCGACATCCTGCGGATGTGGGTGTGTGCGTCGGACTACGCCGACGATCTCCGCATCGGCCCGGAAATCCTGAAAACCACCATCGAGACGTACCGCAAGCTCCGCAACACCATCCGCTGGATGCTGGGCACGCTGGCGCACTTCCACGAAGAAGACGACCGCATCGCGCCGAAAGACATGCCGGAGCTGGAGCGGCTGATGCTGCACCGGCTCGCGGAGTTGGACGAACTGGTGCGCAAGGCTTACGCCGACTTCGACTACAAGCGCATCTTTGCGGCGCTCAGCCACTTCATGACCACGGACCTGTCGGCGTTCTATTTCGACGTGCGCAAGGACGCGCTCTACTGCGACCCGATCTCGTCGCACACGCGCAAGGCGGCCCTCACCACGGTGGATCATCTGTTCCGCGCCACCGTGACGTGGCTCGCGCCGATGCTCTGCTTCACCGCAGAGGAAGCCTGGTGCGCGCGCAATCCTTCGCCCGATGCCTCCGTGCATCTCGAACTGTTCCCCAACATTCCGGCGAGTTGGCGCGACGACAAGCTCGCGGAGAAATGGCGCAAGATCCGCGTCGCCCGCCGCGTCGTCACCGGCGCGCTCGAGATCGAGCGGGCCGGCAAACGCATCGGCTCCTCGCTCGAAGCCGACCCCATGGTGCATGTGTCGAACCCCGCTCTGTTCGAGGCGCTGGCGGATATCGACCTGGCCGAGATCTGCATCACCTCGGCGGCGACACTCGCCAACGACGAGGGCCCGGCGGACGCCTTCCGCTTGCCGGACGTGCCCGGCGTCGCCGTGGTCGTCAATCTCGCCGAAGGCCAGAAATGCGCGCGCTCATGGAAAATCTCGCACACCGTCGGCACCGATCCGCAATATCCCGACGTGACGCCGCGCGACGCGCAAGCGCTGCGCGAATGGGAAAACATGCGCCGGGCTGCGGAGTGAACCGCTGATGGCGCGCCTATTCGGCTCGCTCTCGGGCGCGTGCTGGGGCCCCCTCACCGCGTTCGGCGTCGGTGTTGCGGTGCTCGCCTGCGCCGCCGACCAAGCGCTCAAGCTCTGGCTGCTGTTCGCGTTCAAGCTCGCGGAACGCGGCGTGGTTTCGCTTGGCCCGTTCGTCGACCTGGTCCTGACCTGGAACACCGGCATCAGCTATGGCTGGTTCCAGCAGGAAGGGCCGCTCGGCCAGTGGCTGCTGCTGGCGCTCAAACTCGTGGCGGTGGCGCTGCTTTGGGTCTGGCTGGCGCGGGCCCACTCGCGAAGTTCCGCGCTGGCGCTGGGCCTGATCATCGGCGGCGCCTTCGGCAACGCCATCGATCGTCTGGCCTACGGCGCGGTGGCCGATTTCGTGCTGCTGCACATCGAGACCGCAACCTGGCGCTTCAACTGGTACGTCTTTAACCTCGCAGACGTGGCCATCGTTGCCGGGGTGGCCATACTCTTGTATGAATCCCTTTGGGCCGGGGGCGCCCAAAAAGCGCCCTGATCCCGCGGATACTGCAGGTCCACGTTGATATTTCGCCGTGAATTCGGGGGCTTAGCGCGTCGGGTGCCGGCATGAGGAAGTTTGGTTCCAACCGCACGTTCAATCGGACTGTCTTCGCCGCCTTGCTGGGCGTGGCGATCGTGATGACCTGTGCCGCAACGGGCGCGCGCGCCGAAGACGATGACGACGACGCAGCCTGGGACACCAAGATCCTCCGGAATATCCTGCACAACTTCGGCCTGAGACGGGACGGATCGGAAATCGATTACCGCGAGCGGTCGCCCCTGGTGCTGCCGCCCAACAAGGATCTGCCGCCGCCGGAGACGCTCAACCCGGCCGCCAAGGTCGCCGGATGGCCCGACGATCCCGACGTCAAGCGGGCCAAGAAACGCAAGGAAGCCGAGCGCAAGCGCCACGGCCACGTCGACGGCGTGGACGACCGCCCGTTGCTGCCGAGCCAGTATAGCAGCGCCGCCCCCGCCTCCCCGGGCACCAGCGGCGGGCACGGGGCATCCATCGACGACACGTCGAACCCTCGTCTGTTCAAGGATTTCTCGGGAAAGAGCCTTTTCTCGGGGCTCTTCGCACCCAAGGAAGAATACACGACATTCGCCGGCGAGCCGCCGCGCGAAAATCTGGTCGATCCGCCGCCCGGCTATCGGACTCCGTCGCCCAACCAACCGTATGGCGTCGGCAAGGAAAAGTGGGTCGCTCCCAAGATCGACCGCCAGGAACCCGCGAAATAGAATCGGGCGCGGCCTGCGGCGAGGGTGACGTTTCGCCGAAACGCTCGAGACGCTACGTTTGACGCCGGCGGTGCGCGACGCCCCGCCGCGAAACATCACAAAGGCCGCGCGAGACCCATTGCCGATGATCCCGCTCTTTCGCAGGACCGCCCGAACTCTCGGTGGCTTGGTTGTGGCGGCGATCGCGCTCGCCGGCACGGCGCAGGCTGCACCGAAGCCCGACGTCGCACACTTCACGCTCGACAACGGCCTCGAGGTCGTCGTGGTGCCGGACCGGCGTGCGCCGGTCGTCACCCACATGATCTGGTACAAGGTCGGCGCCGCCGATGAGACCCCCGGCAAATCCGGCCTTGCCCACTTTCTCGAACATTTGATGTTCAAGGGCACCGCCAAGAACCCGGCGCCGCGCTTCTCGCAGACGGTGGCTTTCGTCGGCGGCCAGGAGAATGCCTTCACCACGCAGGACTACACCGGGTACTACCAACGGGTGCCGCGCGAGAATCTCAAGATGCTCATGGAGTTCGAGTCCGACCGCATGACCGGACTGGTGCTCAACGAACAGGCTGTGGTCCCCGAGCTGAAGGTGGTGCTGGAAGAATACAATCAGCGGGTCGCCAACAATCCGCGCGCGCGGCTGGGCGAGCAGATCGACGCCGCGCTCTATCTCAATCACCCCTACGGCAAGCCGGTGATCGGCTGGCGTCACGAGATCGAGAAGCTCACCCGTGACGACGCCATCGCCTTCTACAAGCGCTTCTACACGCCCAACAACGCGGTGCTCGTGGTGGCGGGCGATGTCACCGCCGACGAGGTCCGCACGCTGGCCGAGCAGACCTACGGCAAGGTCGCCAAGGTCGCTGAAATCGGCCCGCGCCACCGCCCGCAGGAACCGCCGCCGGCCGCGGTCCGCCATGTCTCGCTGGCCGATCCGCGCGTCCAGCAGCCGAGTCTGCACCGGGAATATCTGGTGCCGTCGTCGACCACGGCAAAGCCGGGAGAATCCGAAGCCCTTGAGGTGCTGGCCTTCATCCTCGGCCGCAGCAACACCGGGCGGCTGCACAACACGCTGGTGGTGGAGCGCGGACTCGCGGTCAGCGCCGGCGGCTGGTACCGGGGCACGGCGCTCGACGCGACGCAATTCGGGGTGTTCGCCTCGCCAAAGCCGGGCGTGACCTTGCCGCAGCTTGAAGATGCCGTCGATGCCGTGATCGCCGACGTCGTCAGCAAGGGCGTGACGCCGGACGAGGTGGAGCGCGCCAAAAACCGGCTGATCGCCGACGCGATCTATGCTCAGGACAACCAGGCGACGATGGCGCGCTGGTACGGCATGGCGCTGACCACGGGATCGACCGTTGAGAAGGTCTTGAGTTGGCCGGATCGCATTCGCGCCGTAACAACGGATGCCGTCAACGCCGCGGCCAAGACCTGGCTCGACAAGCAACGATCGGTCACCGGCTATCTCGTTGCAGCCCCGCATCGAGAGGACAAGCGAACGTGAGCCGGCGTCTGCACAGCCTGATCGCCGCCATCGTCATGGCGGCATGTACTGTCCTGGTGGAGGGGCAACCCGCGGCGGCGACAACAATCCAGCGCGTGACCTCCCCCGGCGGCATCGAGGCGTGGCTGGTGCACGAGCCGTCGCTGCCGCTGGTCGCGATGAGCTTTGCCTTTGCCGGCGGCGCCTCCGAAGACCCGGCCGAGAAGCCGGGCGTCGGCTACATGG
>JAFKKQ010000420.1 GCA_017304505.1 Hyphomicrobiales bacterium
CGGCGACGTTGCCGACGTGCAGGCCCGCGATCTTCACGCACAGCGCCTCGGGATTGAGGCGGAAGCCCTTGCAGGCGTCGCAGGGGATGTCGGTGAAGTACTTCTGCAGCTCCTCGCGCGCCCACTCGCTCTCGGTTTCCTTGAAGCGGCGCTCCAGGTTGGTGATGACGCCCTCGAACGGCTTCTTGGTCTGGTAGCTGCGCATGCCGTCGTCGTAGACGAACTTGATGTCGTCATCGCCCGAACCGTAGAGGATAGCGTCCTGGGTCTTCTTGCCCAGGTCCTTCCACTTGGTGTCGAGCGTGAACTTGTAGTGCTTGCCGAGCGCTTCCAGCGTCTGCACGTAATAAGGTGACGACGATTTCGCCCACGGCGCGATGGCGCCCTTGCGCAGCGCCGCGTCCTTGTCGGGAATGACCAGATCGGCGTCGATGTGCTGCTCGACGCCGAGCCCGCCGCAGGCCGGGCAGGCGCCGAACGGATTGTTGAAGGAGAAGAGCCTGGGCTCGATCTCGGAAATGGTGAAGCCGGACACCGGGCAGGCGAACTTCTCGGAGAAGATGATGCGCTCGGCGTTCTCGTTGCGGCCGGCGTTGGCCTTGGCGCGGGTCGTGGTGCTGTCGGCCAGCTCGATCACCGCCATGCCGTCGGCGAGCTTGAGGCATTGCTCCAGCGAGTCCGCGAGCCGCGTCGTGATGTCCGGCCGCACCACCAGGCGGTCCACCACCACGTCGATGTCATGGGTGAACTTCTTGTCGAGCGGCTTGACCTCGCCGATCTCGTGGAACGCGCCGTCGATCTTGACGCGCTGATAGCCCTTCTTGAGGAACTCCGCGAGCTCCTTGCGGTATTCGCCCTTGCGGCCGCGCACGACGGGCGCCAGCACGTAGATGCGCGTGCCCTCGGGCAGCGCCAGCACGCGGTCGACCATCTGCGACACGGTCTGGCTTTCGATCGGCAGGCCGGTCGCGGGCGAATAGGGCACGCCGATGCGCGCCCAGAGCAGCCGCATGTAGTCGTAGATCTCGGTGACGGTGCCGACCGTCGATCGCGGGTTCTTCGAGGTGGTCTTCTGCTCGATGGAGATGGCGGGCGACAGGCCGTCGATCTGGTCGACGTCCGGCTTCTGCATCATCTCCAGGAACTGCCGGGCATAAGCCGACAGCGACTCGACGTAGCGGCGCTGGCCCTCGGCATAGATGGTGTCGAACGCAAGCGACGACTTGCCGGAGCCGGACAGTCCGGTGAACACCACCAGCCGGTCGCGCGGGATTTCGACGTCGATGCCCTTGAGGTTGTGCTCGCGCGCGCCACGGATGGCGATGATGCGGCGGTCATGAGCATCCCGCCCTGCGCGCTGGTCCGAAATGCGGGGGCCGGCGCGCCGGCTCTTGTCGAAGAGGTCGTTCATGGAATCCGGAGAGATGGGTTTCGCGCGCGGGCCCCATTCTCAGCTCGCCTTGGCCTGGCGCTCGTTGTCTTGCCTGCGAACGTAGTGAGAACGGAGAGGTTTCGCCAGCCCCGTCCAGCCGCTGCCTGCGAGGCTTGTGGACAGCGGTGCCCAAAATGCAAAGGGCCGGCACAAGGCCGGCCCCCGCAACACATTCGACTGGTCCGTGGCTCAGTAGCCGCCGGGATATCCGCCGCCCAAGCTCGTCGGGCCGGAGAAGCGGTAGTTGATGCCGGCGCGCACGACGTCCGCATCGAACTTGACCTTGGTCGGACCCGCACCGCCGCAGGCAATCACGTCGCACGACATGTCGCCAAGGTCGACGTGCAGGTATTCGAGCTTCGCCGTCCACGCACCGGCAAGGGCCCATTCGACGCCCGCGCCGACCGTCCAGCCCGCCCGCGTCTCGCTGTTGCTCGGGAAGCCCGGGGTTGAAGCCTCCAGGTCGCCCAATGCAAGACCGCCGGTGAAGTAGGGCATGAACCGGTCGAACGAGTAACCGATGCGGCCGCGCACGGTGGCCAGCCAGTTGTTCCGCGTTTCGCAGATGCCGACGGCACATGCGGCGCTGCCGCGCAGGTCGGCCCAGTCGCCGTCGCCTTCAAGGCCGAGCACCCAGGCGCCGGTCTGCCAGTTAACACCGAGCGTGCCGCCGATCAGGCCGCCGTTGACATCGAACTTGCCGGAAATCGGCCCGATGGCATCGGTCCAGTCTGATCCGCCCCAGCCGTATCCGCCGTTGATACCGAGATACCAGCCGCTCCAGTTATAGGCCGGTGCGTAGGTCACTGGTGCTTTGGTGGGCATGCGCGCCGGCAAATCCGCCGCAACAGCGGAAGTCGCCACGAGCGACAGCATCCCAACGCCAGCAAGCAACAGTCTTTTCATTTGCACCTCCAATGATGCGCCGCCGCGGCGCATGCCTTTGATGGTGCCGACTGTAATTTGCGATTCCGTGAAAAAGGTCGCGCAAATGCAACGCCACATTTGTTCCCCGTGACGTCAACCCGGCGGCGGTTGGGCGAAAATACGACGATGGAACTGAGGCAGATGCTCGGAACATTTTTATGAAAAGAATGCGCATCGGTTGTCGTGCAGGTTGGAAGCCCTCGATCGGTCGTCGATGCGAGGGACACATGGGTACGGCACAGTGTTGAAACGCCCGGAAAAGAAGGCCAAGCGCCGTCATTTAAGTTGCGCGATGGAACCCGGAAGGCATAGCGGGATACCGTTAAGTTCGCTAGGTTCGTTCGTCTATGGGATTGGGGGGCCGACATGAACAGGTGGATTGGGCGCACGCTGCTGAGCGGGGTGTCCGTTGCCGCGTTGAATTGTTCGGCCTTTGCCGCCGACATGCCGATCAAGGCGCCGCCGGCAATTCTCGCTGCACCGTACTCATGGACCGGATTTTATGGCGGCATCCATGCTGGTGTCGGTTGGCCCGTGCACCGCGATGGATCGGCCACTGCGCAAACGTTTACGGATATCCCTGTCACGATTGCCCAGCCGCTTCAGTCGCTCGATGCAAAATCCAACCCGTTTCCGTTCGGAGGCATTCAGGTCGGCTACAATTGGCGGCTTGGAGAACGATGGCTCGTCGGGACGGAGGCTGATTTCTCTTGGAGTTCGCCTACTCAATCCGCAGGAGTCCTGACCAACGGCAGCTCCATTGCCAACGACGTCATTGCAACGCGGGGCCTGGATTGGTTCGGCACGGTTCGAGGACGTGCCGGGTATCTGATCAACCCATCGCTGCTGGCCTATGCCACGGGCGGACTTGCCTACGGTCGCACGCGCAATGAATTCAGCCAGACCATAACCGGCCCGTCTATTTTCGCGATTCCCACCGGCACTCTTTCGGTTTCAGTGTTGGATCGCGCAAGCAACGTCAGCGTCGGCTGGACCGCCGGTGCCGGGCTCGAGTGGGCGCTGGATCGCAAGTGGAGCGTGAAGTTCGAATATGACTATCTCGCCTTCGACGACGGAGTCGCCTCGTCGACAGAGGTTATTTTCACTTCGGGCGCAAAAGGCGGGTCGTTCCGAAGGGTTTCCAACGTTCATGGACCGGACAATAGCGTCCACGCGTTTCAGGTGGGTTTGAATTATCATTTTTGGGATTGAAGGCGCGTAGCGAGGACGAACTCGGCCACGATGGGTTCGGAATTGGCCCATTCATGCGTACCAGTTTGGAAGCGAAAATCGTGCCCGGCCGCCGTTGCGGTTCATGCACTCTATGCTGCAAGGTTTTCGCGGTGCCGGATGTCGAGAGCCCGCGTTCGGCTCTGTGCGGACATTGCGTGGTTGGTGAAGGTTGCTCGATTCATCACGCGCGCCCCGCCATTTGCCGTGAGTTCTTCTGCAACTGGTTGCTGATCGAGACGCTCGGTCCGGAATGGCAGCCTGAGCGGGCGGGGCTCGTCCTGCAATCGGTGGCGCTGCCGGGCGGACATCAGGGGCTCGCGATCCATGTCGATCCTGACGTGCCGGATCGGTGGCGGGCGCAACCCTATTACGGTCGGATCAAAGCATGGGCCGCCAAGGCGCAACAGCAAACGAAGCCCGACGGACCAATCTATTTCGTTATTGCTGAAGTCCACCGGCGCAATTTTCTCGTCCTGCCCGAGCGGGAGGTGGACCTCGGCGATTTCGACGATCACGAGCAAATGACGATCGAGAGGCGCGTTGCGAACGGCCGGATCGAGGTTTTTGCGCGGAAACTGCAGCCGGCCGGATGACGGCAACGCCTTCGAACGCGTGAATTTGGTTTCAAAATGCCTCTGCGGCGGTTGTGCGGATACCGGTGGCATGATAGGAACAAATAGAGAACACAATGTGTGCTCGGCGCCGAACGGCTGTGGGCTTTGTGGATAAGCGCGAAGGCGCTTGTGGCGCGCCCGTTGCGCACTAGGTTGCGAGGCGAGCGGGCTTCCTTGCGCGGCACGCGGTGGTAACGAAGCTCCACGAATGGAGCAGAGCAGGAGAGCGTCATGGCAGGCTCGGTGAACAAGGTCATCCTGATCGGCAATCTCGGTGCCGATCCCGAAATCCGGCGCACTCAGGACGGACGGCCCATCGCCAATTTGCGGATCGCGACATCGGAGAGCTGGCGCGACAAAACCAGCGGCGAGCGCCGGGAAAAAACCGAATGGCACCGCGTCGTGATCTTCAACGAAGGACTTTGCCGGATCGCCGAGCAATATCTGAAGAAGGGCTCGAAGGTTTATCTCGAAGGCCAACTGCAGACGCGCAAATACACCGACAAAGACGGCGTCGAGAAATACTCGACCGAGGTGGTGCTGCAGGGCTTCAATTCGCAACTCACCATGCTGGACACACGCGGCGGCGGCGGTGGCGAGGTTTCCGACGGCGACTTCGGATCGCAGGGCGCGATGCCCGCGCGCAAACCGGCGATGGCCGGCGCCGGCAAGCGCGCCGATATGGACGACGAAATTCCGTTCTGAGCG
>JAFKKQ010000421.1:0-11687 GCA_017304505.1 Hyphomicrobiales bacterium
TCAAGATCAGCCTGTCGCAGACAGCGGTGGCCCAGCCGCCCTACACTCCCACGCTGGACTGGAGCGCGGGCTGGAACGGCTTGCGCGAATTCGTCGCTGGCCTGTCGTTCGACAGCTACCGGATGCTCTGGTCGGATTCGCTCTATGCGATCTCATATCTGCATAGCGTTGCGATTGCCTCGCTCTCGACCGCCATTCTGCTTCTGATCGGCTATCCGATGGCTTATGGCATAGCGCGATGTTCGCGCCGCATTCAGCCCGTGCTGGTGATAGCGGTGTTCCTGCCGTTTCTCACGGCATTCCTCATCCGCATCTATGCCTGGATCAACATCCTGCAGCGCGAGGGCCTGCTCAACGACGTGCTGATGGCGCTCGGCATCGTTTCCGAGCCGCTGGTCTGGCTTTCGACCGACACGGCGGTCGTCATCGGCATCGTTTATTCGTACCTGCCGTTCATGGTGCTGCCGCTCTACGCCAGCCTCGAAAAGATGGACGAGTCGCTGCTCGAAGCCGCCGCCGATCTCGGCTGCCCACAATGGAAGGCGTTCTGGCTCGTCACCGTGCCGCTGTCGGCGCCGGGGATCATGGCGGGGGCGCTGCTGTGCTTCATTCCGATTGTCGGCGAGTTCGTCATTCCCGATCTGCTCGGCGGCTCAAGCTCCTTGATGATCGGGCAGACGCTTTGGACCGAATTCTTCCAGAACCGGGACTGGCCAGTTGCGTCCGCGGTCGCCATCGCGCTGCTGGCGATCCTGCTGGTGCCGATCCTGGTCTATCAGCATCTGCAGATGCGCTCGCTGAGGGATGGCTGATGCGCAAGGGCCCGTCGCTCTTCAACGTCACGGCGGTCGCACTCGGCCTTGCTTTCCTGTATCTGCCAATCGCGATCCTGGTGATCTATTCGTTCAACACCTCGCGGCTGGTGACGGTCTGGGGCGGCTGGTCGACGCGCTGGTATGTCGAGTTGCTGAGCGACAGCGCCATGCTCGAGTTCTGCGGTCGCACTGCGTTTGCCGCGATGGTCTATGCGCCGCTGGTGATGCCCGAGGTGATCACGGGGCTTTCGCTGCTGCTGCTGTTCGTCGCGCTCAACGTCGATCGCGGCTTCTGGACGGTCACCATCGCGCACACGACGGTGACGTTGAGTTTTGCGACGGTGGTGATCCAGTCGCGTCTGCTCAGCTTCGACCGCAGCCTGGAGGAGGCGGCGATGGATCTCGGCTGCCCGCCGTTTCGCACGTTCTGCACCGTGACGCTGCCGCTGATCTTTCCGGCCATCGCCGCCGCGTGGATGCTCGCCTTCACGCTGTCGTTCGACGATCTGGTGATCGCAAGCTTCAGCACCGGCCCCGGCGCGACCACGCTGCCGATGCGGATCTATTCGGAGGTGCGGCTCGGGGTGAAGCCGGAGATCAATGCGATCTGCACGATCATGATCGCGGTGGTTGCCGCCGGCGTCATCGTCGCTTCGCTCGCCGGCAAGCGAAGCGAATGGGCGAAGGCGCAGCTTGTTGCCGGTTGAGCGGTGATGCGGCTTTACTTTTCCGTCTGCGGACCGGCGGGCGGGCTGATGGCGCCGCCGGTCAGCTTCTCGATGGCGGAACGCACGGTGTCGCGGGTGTTGCGGTTCTTCACGGCGTTGAGCAAGGGGCTGGCAACCGGCGAACGCATGATCAGCGCCTGGGTGTCCGGCAGCATGATCGGGTCGTCCCACGGACCTTGCACCATGAACGGCAATTCGAAGGCCGGGGCTGTATCGCCTGTGCCGGTGGTGGCGAGGGCTGCGACGCCGCGCAGGTCGAAGTCGCGCGCCGGGATCGAAGCGGAGCCGGACAGTCCCAGCCGCACCTTCGAGCCCTCCAAGCTCACATTCTCGATCGTGGCAATACCATCCGTGATCTTCAGGTCGACATTGAGCTTCTCGAACGGCGTGCGGCCGTTGCGGAAATCGCCGGTCCCCGACAACGGACGTCGCTCCAGGCGGCGTAGCAGTTGTTCGATATTGAGCCCCACCATCGCGCCCTGGCGGCCGGTGAGATTGGCCGATCCGTTCATGGTTCGCGTCAGCCCGAGCATGCTGCTGCCGGTGGCTTCAATGGCGAGCGACACGTCGCCCCGTCCCTGGAGGCGGCGAAACTGGAACATCTCGCCGAGGCAACTTTCCAGATCGACGTCGGTGAATTGCATTTGGGACTTGAAGTCGGCGTCCTCGCCGGAGGACGCCAGGGCCAAAGAGCCCTTGAGGATTCCCCCGAACGCCTGAGACTCGCCGATCGTCATGCTGAGCTTGCCGCCCCGCAGGTTGGTGGCGATGGCGGTGCGTCCCAATTTGACTCGCGCCACGGTGATATGCGCGGCGGACAGCCGCAGGTCGAGGTCGAAACCGGTCAGCCCATCGACCGTCAGGGGGACGCGATTCCAGTCGCGCCGATTGCCGGTGAGCAGGCGGATGGTCGAAATGTATGGCGTGAGATCCAACTCGTCGGCCGCAAGCGTGCCTTGCAGCGTTTGCCGGCCATCGGTGGCAAACGTGAGAACGCCCTCCGCGACGTTGCCGTCGAGTTCGACGTTGACGGCGGAGAGCGCGATGGTGCCGCTGGTGATGTTGGCTTTGGCCTTGAGCGCGAACCGGCCGAACCCGCCGCCGGTCAGCGGTTTGATGCCGGACCAGCGCAGCGTGTTGCGCAGCGATGCCGCGTCCGCCGTGAGCACGCCGTCGATCTTCAGCGTCGGCTGTGTGCTCCAGTTGCCTTCGAAAGCGAACTTGAGCGGTGTCCCGTTGAGACGGACCTTCAGGCCCGAGCGGTCGCCGGCGAGCGCCGCTGCGAAATCGGTGAGCGTGACCGATGTGTCGATCGGCTCGCCGTGCCATGTGACCTGACCGGTGGCGGCGTGGCCGGCCGATTGGCGGTGGGGCTGAGTCCGCGTGCCAGCGAGTCGATGAGCGCCGCCCAATTTGAATGACCGTGATGGTCGAAGCTGACGTTGATGCGCGGCCGCACCAGCGAGACATCGGCGATTTCGATGTGGCCGGCGAGCAGCGGGAAGAAACGCAGCCTCGCCGTCAGCCGGTCGGCGACCACCACCGGCTTGGCGTCGTCGCCCAGCGTGACGTTGGCGAAGCTCACGGAGCCGGTCGGGAAAAGCGAGACCGCGACATCTCCGCGCAGCATCAGGTCAAGTCCGGTGACGTTGCGGATTTCCGCCTTGGCCGCGTCGCGCACCGAATCGGAGGGGATAAGCAGCGCCACGCCGGCCAATGCGGCAAAACCCGCCAGCACAACGGCGCCAACGGCAATTCCCAAGCGCTTGAAACCGGTGGCCGCGATCACGAGTCGTTCCAGTTAGTCGGCCGGGAAGGCCGAGAGCCGCGGATGATCTGAAACCCGCACGATGGCCGCTTTCTGTGACCCTTTCGTGGCCGCGCTGCCGGCGGGCGTGTCAGCCCGGCCCGTCAACTTGGCTTAGCGGTTACGCGGTAGCTTGCTTCTGTCTTTGATTTTATCTCGTCGAGAGTCGTGCCGGGAGCGACTTCGATCAGCGTCATTCCGTCGCTGCCCTTGCGGTCGATGGTGAAGACGCCGAGATCGGTGATCACCATATCGACCACGCCGGCGCCGGTCAGCGGCAGCGTGCAGCGCTTGAGCAGCTTGGGTTGGTCCTTGGCCGAGTGCTCCATGATCACGACGACCTTCTTGACGCCCGCGACGAGGTCCATCGCGCCGCCCATGCCTTTCACCATCTTGCCGGGGATCATCCAGTTGGCGAGATCGCCGTTCTCGGCCACCTGCATTGCGCCGAGCAGGGCAATGTCGATGTGGCCGCCGCGGATCATCGCGAAGGAGTCGGCGGAGGAGAAAAAGCTGGTGGTGGGCAGTTCGGTGACGGTCTGCTTGCCGGCGTTGATGAGGTCGGGGTCCTCGTCGCCCTCGTAGGGGAACGGGCCGAAGCCCAGCATGCCGTTCTCGCTCTGCAACTGCACGCTCATCCCCTGGGGGATGTAGTTGGACACCAGCGTCGGTATGCCGATGCCGAGATTGACGTAGAAGCCGTCGCGCAGCTCTTTCGCCGCCCGTTCGGCCATCTGTTCACGAGTCCAAGGCATGATGGACCTCCCTCAGGCGCGCTTGCGAACGGTGCGCTGCTCGATGTGTTTGACGGCGTTCGGCACGTGGATGATGCGCTGGACGTAGACGCCGGGCGTGACGATGTGGTCGGGTTCGATCTGACCCGGCTCCACCAGGTTTTCGACCTCTGCCACGGTGATCTTGGCAGCGGTCGCCATCATTGGATTGAAGTTCCGCGCCGTCTTCCGGTAGACCAGATTGCCTTCGGTGTCGCCCTTCCAGGCATGCACCACGGCAAGATCGGCCACGATGCCGCGCTCCATCACATAGCGCTGGCCGTCGAACTCGCGCTCCTCCTTGCCTTCGGCGATGGTCGTGCCGACGCCGGTGCGTGTGTAGAAGGCGGGGATGCCCGCGCCGCCGGCGCGGATGCGCTCGGCCAACGTGCCCTGCGGGTTGAATTCGATTTCAAGCTCCCCGGCCAGGAATTGCGTCGCGAAGGTCTTGTTCTCGCCAACATAGGACGAGATCATCTTCTTGACCTGCTTGGTGTCGAGCAGAAGGCCGAGGCCGATCCCGTCAACGCCCGCGTTGTTCGAGACGACCGTGAGATTCTTCACGCCGGAATCCCGGATCGCCAGGATCAATGTCTCGGGAATGCCGCATAGGCCGAAGCCTCCGGCCATAATCAACATGCCGTCTTTGAGTAAACCGGCCAGCGCCGTTTTGGCGTCGGGATAGACTTTTTTCATGAACACCGCCCTTGCACCGTGCACAGTCAAGCGCTGTCCCTGTTGTGTAGCCGAGGCGGTCGACCGCGATCAAGCACCCCCGCGCACTGCCGCCGGATTCCGGCGCGCCATTTCCGCGCGCAGGGCAAGGCCCGGCAGGACGGTATCGGCGGCACGGACCATGCGGATCACCGGGACGATACCGACCATGACGATGATCAGCGCGGCGAGCGAGCCTTCTTCGAAGCTGCCGCGGGTGGCGAACTGGTAGATGTAGGTCGAAAGCGTTTCGGTGTTGAGCGGGCGCAGCAGCAGCGTGGCCGGCAACTCCTTGAGACAATCGACGAACACCAGCAGCGCCGCGCCCCAGAGCGCCGGGCGCAGCAACGGCAGGTGGATCGAGCGCACCAGGCCGGCCGGGCGGGCGCCGGCCGCACGGGCGGCATCGTCGAGATCGACGGGGATGCGGGCGAGGCCGGCCTGCGCCAGCCCGATCGCGATGGCGAGGAAGCGCACCACATAGGCGCACACCACGGCGGCGCCCGATCCGGCGAGGATAAGGCCGGGCGTCGCGAGCCCCATGATGCGGGCCGCTTCGTTGATGATGTTGTCGATGGCCACAAGCGGTGACAGCAGGGCCAGCGCCAGGACGGTTCCGGGCACGGCGTAGCCAAGGCCGGCAATGAATACGGCGAGGGCGGCGATCGGCCGTCTTACGATCCGCAGGGCCAGCGCTGCGCCGAAGCCGAGCGCCATGATCAGTGCAGTGGCGGCGGCGGCGATCAGCACGGTCGCGAGCGTGTGACGCCACAAGGCCGGGTCGAAACCGATGAGCAGTCCGCGCGCGGCGACCTCGAATGTGAGGTAAAGCAGCGGCACGGCAAAGCCCAGGCCCACCGGCAGCAGGCAGGCGGCAAGCGCGAGCAGGCGCGGGGGACCGGCGAGCGCGACGCGTGTGGTATGGCCGGCCCGGATATCGAGGCCGGCGAAGCCATGCCGCCGCCGGCCGTAATGTTCGAGCGCGATCAGCGCGGCAACCGCGACCAGCATCAGGCACGCAATCTGGGCTGCGCCGGGCAGGCTCGAACGGTTGAGCCAGGTGGTGAAGACCGACAGCGTCAGGGTCTGCACACCGAAATATTCCGTGGCGCCGATGTCGTTGAGTGCTTCAAGCAGGGCGAGCGCGACGCCCGCCGCGATCGCCGGCCGGGCCATCGGGAGCGCAATGTCGCGCACCAGCCGCCATTGCGTTGCGCCGAAGCCGCGCGCGGCTTCGAGCAGCGCTACGCTTTGCGTCTGGAACATGACGCGCGCCGCGAGATAAACATAGGGATAGAGAACGAAGCCCATCACCAGGATGGCGCCGCCGAGCGAGCGAACCTCCGGAAACCAGTAGTCCGCGGCGGAGGACCACCCGAACACCGACCGCAACGCCGACTGGACCGGTCCCACGCCGCCGAGCAGGTCGGCGTAAACGTAGGCGACAATATAGGTTGGAAACGCCAACGGCAGCGGCAGCAGCCAAGCGAATGCATTGCGTCCGGGAAAGTCGTAGGCGGTCACGATCCAGGCTGTGCCTGTGCCGGCAACAACAGTGACGAGGGCGACGCCTGAGAGCAGCAGCACGGTGTTGAGCGTCGCGCGTGGGATCACATGAGCTGCGAGATGCGGCCACAGATCGTCGTCGCCGGCACCGGCGATCAGCGCGAGGTTGGCAAGTGGCGCCAGCACCAGTGCGGCGGCCGCGATCAGGAACAACGTGGCGCGCGGGTGCGGCCAGCGCCGCAGGGGCCAGCCGTGGCGGCGGTCTGAGGCAGCCGGATGCGTCGTCCCGGTCATGACCGTAAACAAAACCGTCCCCGCCGGAGGGCGGGGACGGTCGCGTCGGCGCGCGGCGGTCGCGGCGTCATCAATTGTCGAAGCCGACCTTGTCGACCAGGGCCGAGGCCTTCTTCCGGTTGGCGGCCACTTGCGACAATGGCATCGGATCGGCCTGGAGCGCGCCGTAGCCGGCGATGGTCTTGTTGATCGGGACCCCGGCCCGGATCGGGTATTCGTAAGTCATGTCGGCGTGCATCGGCTGCGCCTGCGCTCCGACCATCCACTCGATGAACTTGACGCCGTTGGCCTTGTTCGGCGCCGTCTTGATCAGCGCCACGCCGGAAACGTTCACATGGGTGCCGCCGCCCTGAAACGTTGGCAGGATCACCTTGGTCGCATCGGCCCAGGGTTTCTTGTCGGCATCCTTATCGTTCATCAACGCCCAATAGTAAGTGTTGCCGATGCCGAGATCGCACTTGCCGGCCGCGATGTCGCGCGCCGTCTCGCGGTCGCCGCCGGACGGCTTCTGCGCGAGATTGGCTTTGAGGCCCTTCAGCCATTCTTCCGCTTTGGCTTCACCGTGCTTGGCGATCACGGCGGCGAACAGCGCATTATTGTACATGTGCTGACCGGAGCGGATGCAGATCTTGCCCTTCCACTTCGGATCGGCCAGTTCTTCATAGGTGATCGAGGTCTGGGGCACGCGCACCTTCGAGGCGTAGACCACACGCGCACGCATCGCGGCCGCGGTCCATTGGCCGTTCGGATCGCGGTAGGCCACCGGCACCACCTCCTCGACCATCTTGGAGTTGAGTGCCTGGGTGATGCCGCTTTCCACCGCGGCCTCGAGCCGGGCAATGTCCACGGTGAGGAGCACGTCGGCGGGGCTGTTGCCGCCTTCCGCCTTGATGCGCTGCTCAAGGCCGGAACTGGCCGAGATGACGTTGACC
Source organism: Hyphomicrobiales bacterium (assembly GCA_017304505.1). GTDB lineage: Bacteria > Pseudomonadota > Alphaproteobacteria > Rhizobiales > Xanthobacteraceae > Z2-YC6860. The sequence goes on from JAFKKQ010000421.1 coordinate 7,570, forward strand.
TTGATGCCGGTGTCCTTGGTGAATGCCTCGAACAACGGCTGCACCAGCTTGCTCTCGCGATAGCTGTAGATGTACAGGTCTCCCGTCGACGTTATCGCCGGCAGGTGTCGCCCCCGCCAAGCTCGCGGATGTAGCTAGGACACCGCGTCAACCGGTCAAGGTATCGGTTCGTATCCGGCCCGAACTCTGGAGCAATTATCAACAGCGGCCAGATTTAGAACCGATCAAAACTTGGGGCTTGTCGATTGAGATGTCGTGTTGAATTGCAGACACCGGTCCGATCGTTCGAGGGGAGTCTTTGTCGCGTCATAAGGACACAGCGTCACCTATCCGCCCGGTGGCCGGTGAAGCGGCGGCTCCGCGTCGGCGATCTCGGCGATCAGCTTCCTGATGATGGCTTGACCAAAGGAATTGAAGTCCTGGGCGACGATCACGAATGCGCTCGGTCCGCCGATCACGTTGGTCCGGTAATAGTTTGCCAGTCCGCCGCTCGGATTGGTGTGTTCCGGATTCCACGTCATCGGCCGGTCACTGAGAATCACCAGCCCGTTGATGGTGACGCCTGCGGCAACCGCTTCGTCACGGGCAAGCGCGACATCGCGACCGGAGTTGTTGGTGCCGTCGCCGGACACATCGATTGTCCTGCGCGGCGCGTCGTAGGGCGCGCGTGCGAGCACGCTCATGGAAAAATCGATGCCGCCGCTGATCGACGTGCGCTCGGCGAACGAGCGCGGCAGTTCGAGCAACTGGTCGCCGAACCGCCGCGCGGCAGCGGCGCCGTCGATCAGCGTCCAGTCGATCAGCAGCTTTTGCGAGCCGGCGCCGGACCATTCCACGAAAGCCACCGCGATACGGCGATGGCGGCCGGTGGTGATGGCTTCCAGCACGCGCGGATCGGCGATGGCCGCGGCGTAGCCTTCGCGCTGAAGCTGGAATTTTGCCTGGTCGATGCTGCGCGATACGTCGGCAGCGAACACCAGGAGCAGGTCGGCCGGTTCGGCGGCCCGCGCCGCCGGACCCGCCGAAAGCAGCGCAAACAGCACGAGCAACGACCGCAGTGCACGCATCGACGCGCCTCCGCCACCCCAGCCCGGTCAATTTAGCTCATTTTGCAGAAGCCCGTCAGCGGGCCGCGGCTGCAGGAGTTGCGATCATGACGCTGCGGCGCTCGATCGCGATTGCGAAGCCTGTGCCTTTCGCATCAAGTCCACGAACGTCTGCGCGATTTCATCCTCGTAGGGCGCCCATTCGGAATAGGGCACCAGCGGCACGTCCAGGTCTTCGATCGGCAATTGATGCAAGATGCAGCCGGGAATCTTCGACGCCGCGAGCTTGCCGTTGGTCGAGGCGTGAGTCTGATCGTTGCCGGGAACAATGACGGTGGGTATCGCGATTGCGTTCAAATCCGCTTCGGTCATGCCGAACACTTCGAGCTTGGTGCTTTCGATGAACTGATCCTGCCAGTTCGACATCACCTTGATGTATTGCTTCGGGTCCATCGCCATCAGCCGGTCGCGCGTCTGCGGATTGGCCGCAATCCGCTCCTTGTACTGCTCGGTCGCGCACACCGCCGCCATCCCACCTTCATTGGCGATGCGGATGTACTGGCCGTAATATTCGTTCGGCAGCCGGCCGGCCGCGAACGCGCCGCCGGTCACGCGCATCAGTAGCAGCCCGAGGACGTCCTTGGGGAAGCGGGTATAGAACCGCATTGCCGTGCGGGCACCGGCCGACGAGCCGCCAATGAAAGCCGGCAGCGCGCCAAGCTGCTTGAGAAGCTCGTGCAGGTCGTCGAGCCAAAGGATTTCTTCGGCAACCTCGCCTTCGATCAGCACGTCGGAGCGGCCGGTGTTGCGGCGGTCGTGCAGGACGACGCGGTAGCCTGCGGCTGCGATCTTCTGCCCCATCGGAACGAATTCGTCGTGCGAGCGCCGGCCGCCGGTGATCAGCGCCACCCAGGTGCCATGATCTCCGATGACCTGATAGTGGATATTGACCCCGCGAACCTTTGCGACCGGCATGCCCATCCTCATGAATTCAGCGCGGGGCAAAATCCCCGCGCAACGGATCGGCATCATAGTCTGACGCCGCCGCTATTCCAGTCTCGGGACGGACAAAAGGGGATTGGCCGGCCGCTGGGCCGGGCTATTCCGCGGCCAGCCGCGTTCCTGAAAAAGCGATCTCGACCAGCGTGCCGTCGTCGATGGCGCTCCTGATGCGGAAGCGCGCACGGTTCGCCTCTGCCAGCGCCTTGGTCAGAGGCAGGCCGAGGCCGGTTCCCCCCGAACCCCAGCGCGCGGAGGTGGCCAGTTGCCGGAATGGCTCCAGCGCCACGGCGAGGTCGCGTTCGCTCATGCCGACGCCGGTGTCGCGGACGCGCAGCACCACGTCGCCGTCGTCACTGCGGGCCGTGGACACGATGACCTGTCCGCCCGCCCCGGTGAATTTGATCGAATTGGAGAGGAGATTGAGCACGATCTGACGCACCGACCTCGGATCGGCCGTGACCGTGGGAAGATCATGGCTGAGCGAGGTGCGGATGATGATGCGTTCGCGGCTCGCCTCCGGCTGCATCAGCGCCACGCTTTCATGGGTGAGTTCGTTGAGATCGACGTTGGCAAAATTCAACTCGAGTTTTCCAGCTTCGATCTTGGATAGGTCAAGCAGGTCGTTGAGCAGCGAGATCAGGTGACCTCCCGAAGCGTGAATATCCTTCAGGTACTGCCGGTAGCGCTCGTTGCCGATCGGGCCGAAGCGCTCGTTCATCATCACGTCGGAGAAGCCGATGATGGCGTTGAGCGGCGTGCGGATCTCGTGGCTGACCTTGGCGAGGAAGTCGGATTTTGCCGCCGACGCTGTTTCCGCCTGCACTTTGGCCTTGAGCAGTTCGCGTTCGGTTTTTCTCCAGAGCGTGATGTCGCGGAATATGAGGCAATGTCTGTTGTCGCTGCCGGCGATCCTGCCCATCGTCATGAACAGCGGGATCAGGCCGCCGTCGCGGCGGCGGCCGGCAACCTCGCGGCCATCGGGCAGCGTTGCAGCATGGCCGCGGTTGGAAGTGGCCAGGTCTTCCAGCGCCACCCGCCGGCTTTCCGGCGCCAGCAGAATTGCGAATGACTGGCCGATCAGTTCGCGGCTGTCGTAGCCGAACAACGTTTCTGCGCTGCGATTGACCGACACCACGCGCGCGTCGCTGTCGAGCACGACGATGCCGTCGGCCGCGGCGTCGAGGATGGCGCGCAACTCGTCTGCCTCGGCCCTCGCGCTGCGCAGCGCTGCCTTGAAGGTCTTTTGCCGGTCGTCCCCGCCGGCTTCCGTGAGCATCAGGACGAGGGCGGACTCGCCGTCCCACGGCGAGGTGAACAGCCGCGCCGCGACCGGAAGCGCGTCGCCGCGGCTTGTGACGATGGTCAAGGTCTTGGTGCCGTTGTCGGCATCCAGCGGCGTGTTGCCGCCCGGCTCGGCGAACAGAGCGTCGAGGCCCCCGGCCTTTTCCAGGCTTTGCAGTTGATCGTAGCCGGTCCAGTCGAGGAAGGTCCGGTTGGCATAAATCATCTTGTCGAGACGGTAGACCAGCACGCCGATGGGCAGGCGGTCGAGGATCGGGCGCTGGTCCGGCGCCGGTGCTGCGGTCGTCGTTGGAGAGTGGCTGTCGGCCGGGACGAACGGCTTGGCGTCGATGGCTTCTTCCGGCGTATCGGCTGCGGTGTCGTCGGGCCGTTCGGCATTGTCGTGGCTGCGCAGTCGGGCGGTCAGACGGTTCGCCAGTTCGCTGAATGCCTTGCGCTCGATCGGCGTCAGCGCCGGGGAGGCTTCGGCCGGCGGGGGCGAGGGGAAGGGGACGACGTTCGCCGGTGTCGGCGGGCTCGAAATCTTATCGGCGAAAACAGGAGGCTCCGTGCGCGCAGCTCCGGGCGGCTCGCCATGTCGGGCCCGCATCACCGCATCGACCTGTGCCCTATCGCGGCAGATGCCGAAGCCGCGGTAGCCGCGGAAATTCCGGTCGCGGTCGAACACCGGAAGTCCGGACATTTCGATCGGGAGTCGCGTGTCGAAATCGTCCACGGGAAACCCAACGGTGATGCCGCTCCAGGTTTCGCGCGAGGCAAAGGCGCGTG
>JAFKKQ010000421.1:11710-13016 GCA_017304505.1 Hyphomicrobiales bacterium
GAGCGCGGTGACGATTTCGTCCCACGGCCGGCCGAGGGCCGAAGCGGTCCGCGCTCCGATCAGCGCACGGAATTCATCCGAATTGAGGGTGAAGCGGCCGTCCAGGTCGAGTTGCCAGACGAACCGCAATGGTTGCCGGCGGCCTGGCGCGGCAATGCTCGGAGGCTCCGATGTGACGGTCGCTGCCGCCGTCCCGGCGGCTTGAGGTGTGACGGTTGCGAGCAGCGCGGTTGCGCTCCCGCTTCCGACCCGTCGGAGCGAAATCGCGCCGATCTTGCGATCGTCCTGGGCATAGCCGGCGGCCAGCGCGGCGGCGCCAAGCGTGCCCGCGTTGAAGGCCGCGAGCGTGGTGGCGCTGCCGAGCGCCGCTTGCGCGGCCGGTGTTGCGTAGAGCAGCGAGCCGTCCGCGGAGAACAGCGCCATCGGCTCGTCACGGCCGTCGAGCAGGCGCTTGGCCTGTTCGGCGAGCGGAAGGCGCGGGCCGGCATCTTCGGTCGCGGCCACGAGAATGGCGGGTGTCCCGTCGGCCAGTACGAGCCGTGAGCACGCACAGGTCAGAGCCCCGCCCAGGCGTCCACCAAATCCGCGCAGCCGCTCGAGTTGGGGCGCCGCGCCATGCGGCAGCGTGCCGGCGATGCGCGCGATCTGAACTGCAGCGGTGCTTTTGGGGTCGACGGTCTGACCGACGAGGGCGGCGACCGGTGGGGCGTTGAAGATCGCGGCCGCGACCGGGTTGCCCCAGAGAATCCGGCCGGCGTCGGCGCTCCAAAGCCAGGCGGGAGCATTGCCGGTGACATGGGGCGACAAGCGCGGGTCGCCCAGGACGATGAGGAGAAATTCTGACTCACCCATCCCCGCCGCGCCCCTGCAAGCCGATCGCCCGTCTCATTGCGTTGATCGCAGCCGTCATAATCCGCGCAACCTGTGAGGTCTACGCTGGCCGGGACTTGCGGGCCGGCCGATTGGCCCTAACCTTAACCGAAGGACGTGCCCGTGCTGGCGGGGCAATGCGCATCGCATGATTAACGTCTGAATGCGATGGGAAAGAGGCTAACATGGCCGAGCCATTGATCCAGGATTTCGTCCCCAACGAAATACGTGCATTTGCCGAGCAAAGCATCCAGCAGGCGAGGAGAGCCTGCGATGACCTGATGACGGCGACCCAGCGCGCCGTCGCCGCCTTCGAGGGGCGCACCTCCTCGACCCAGGCGAATGCCCGCGAGTTTCAGCACAAGGTGGTCGACTTTTCCGAGCGCAACGTCGCGGCTTCGCTCGAATTCGCCGAAAAGCTGCTCCGGGCTAAAAC
>JAFKKQ010000422.1 GCA_017304505.1 Hyphomicrobiales bacterium
TGGCCTGCCGTTGTCCGGCTTCGGTGCTTGTTGCCACAAGGAGATCCGTTGACGGCTTCAGTCGGGCGCGAGTCCTAGCATCACAACCGCGGCCGTCCTAGGCAGGAAGCCTCCATCCGGAGCCGCACGGCCATGACATTATCGCGCGGCAATCATCAAAAAACGAGATGACGTCACCGCGCGCAAACCCGGCACGACGCTTAGTGCAGCCTCGGCGCCTTGAAGAAGCGATTGCGGTCGCCCGACTTGACGCGCGTCTCGATGGTGCTGCCGTCGCGATAGATCGCCATCGGAATTTCACGGCCGGCCCCGCCCAGCGACCATATTTTTCGATACAACCCGGCGAGATCGCGAACCTCGGCGCCCGCGACCGACAATAACACGTCGCCGGTGCGCAGGTCGGCCTTCTGCGCGGGGCCGTCCTTCGCGAGGCCGACCACGACGATTCGGTCCTCGATCACCGTGGCGTACAACCCAAGCCACGGCCGCGGCGGCGTTTTCGGCCGGCCCAGCGTCAGCATATCGTCGAGAATCGGCTGCAACAGGTCGATAGGAACGCTCATATTGACATCGCCGGGCGGGCCCTGCTCGTTGCCTTCCTGCAATTGCAGCGAACCGATGCCGATCAGATCTCCCTGCGGCCCGATCAGGGCGGTGCCACCCCAGTTCGGGTGCGACGGCGCGGTAAAGATCGCCTCGTCGACCACATACTCCCAGTAACCGGCAAACTCCTGTTTGGCGACGACACGGGCGGCAACCGACTTCTGCCGGCCGCCGGCGCCTCCAACCACGACGCGCTCGCCGACCGACACCGCGCTCGATTTTCCGATCGGCAGCGCCGGCAGGTCAAGCCGCGCCAGCGCCTGGATGAGGCCGAACCCTGTCGATTGGTCGTATGCGAGCAGGGTGCCCGGAACTGCGCGGCCGTCGATCAGCGTCAGCCAGATTGTCTCCGCTTCCGTCACCAGATAGCCGATGGTCAGCACCAGACCATCGGTCCGGATCAGCACGCCGTTGCCTGCGCGCTCGGTGCCGAGCGTTTCGGCGGTGAAGGCATCGGCTGGAATGACAGCGCGGACGCCGACCACCGCGCTCAGCGCCATGTCGAGATCGTAGGCGTAATCTTCCGATTTGGGTTGCACGGAGGCCGGCACCTTCCAATCGCCCACCGACGCCATCCGGAAACTCCCTCTTCTCCGCCGCGGTACCTGAGTATCTCTCATCGGACAGCGCCCTCAAACCCGTGTTGAAAGGACACCGCCCGAAGGACGAACATCCAAGGACAAATATCCAAGAGACTTCGCGTTCCGTCCAGCGCGGTGCCGAAAATCCCAACCGCGCTTCCGTTTGCGGCCGGAACCCGTGGCCGCCATGCCACAGCGTCGCCGCGCCGGGTCAGCCCCTCCATCAAAATTCATTCTTCCACCGTTGCGACTCAGATATGCAGGCCCACGTTTCGGCAATGGTGTTGGACTCGAGGTGGGCGCGCATGCTTCCGAGCTTCCGGCTGATTGCAGCAACGTTCCTGTGCGGCTTCGCCGTCATCTTCGCAAGCCTGCGCCTGGCCGCGTCGCTCAACGAACTCCACGAGACGATTCCGGTGACAGCGTCGCGCGCCGCACCACCGGAGATGTTGCCGCCGGTCGATGCCGATATGCGCCGCAGCGCCGCGGCGGTGCCGCTGATGTACGACCTGCGCTTTGCCGTCACCTCCGCATCGCTGATGCCGACGCCGGCGAGCCTCGCCATACCGGCTGTCAATCGCACCGCGCCGACGGCGCTGCCCCCCGCCGTCGTGCAGCCTCCCGTCGATCTGGCGGTTCTGACGCCCGCGGCTGCCGAGACAGGATTTGCGGAGCACGACACGATTGTTGTCGCAGTCCAACGGATGGCACCGGACGAAATTCCCCCGTTCGAGCGCTCCACGACGACCACGCAGTCCATGACCGATCTGCCGACGACCAACCTGCCGACGACCGACTTGCCGACCGAAGCGGCCGCATCGGCTGAGCCACCGCAATTGGAAACGCCGGTTGATACTGCCGACCCGCAAGTCGCGGCGGCCCCTAACGCCGAGACGGTTGGACCAGCCATTCCCGAGCCCAAAGCCGGATACGCGCCGGAACCTGAAGTGACGGCCGTGGCCGCCAGCCTGACGATGGCAAATCCCGTCATGGTCGCATCCGTCGAACTCCGGGCCACGCCGGCGCCTCAACCGAAGACTGAATCGCAGGTGGTGGCAGCACGGCCGATCGGCCCCGAGCCTCAAACCGCTCCCGCGCGGATCGATGCGCTCGCGCCGCGATCGGCTCCGGCCGCCGCCATGATCGGCCCCGCAACCACCAAGCCCGTCCAATTGGCGGCGTTCGAGCCACCGGCTGCGCCGGAATCCGGTCCGAAGCCTGTCCGCCTCAGCCTCGATCAGCCAGCCGCCATACTGGTCACAGTGCCGTTACCGCGGGCCCGGCCCGCGCTGCGCGCCAAGGCCCGGCCGGCCGCTTTGCACATCGCAGCGAGGCCCGCAGCGGCTTCTGCCGCAGCCCCATCTCTCGGACCCAAATCCGTCGCAGCCAAGCCTATCGTCAAGCCCGCCGGGTCGCGCGCAAAACGAACGGCGACGCACACAGCCCGCGCGGTTCGCCCCGACAACACCACCTCGACGGGCTTATTCCCCTTCGGCGACCTCCTGCCGCCACCGCCCCTGCCCAATCCATTCGGACAGTAACAGCGCCGCGGTCGGCCGAAGCTGCATGGCAAAATTTCGGTCGGCGCGCTAACTCTGCTCCATGCCACCGCTGTCCATCCTCGACCTCTCGTCCGTCACCACCGGCATTTCCGTCCCGCAGGCGCTTCGCAACAGCCTCGATCTCGCCCGACTCGCCGACCGGCTCGGTTTCACCCGCTATTGGGTCGCCGAGCACCACAACATGCCGAACATCGCAAGCTCGGCGCCCGATATCATGATCGGGCAGATTGCTGCGGCGACGGAACATCTGCGCGTCGGCTCCGGCGGAGTGATGCTGCCGAACCACGCGCCGCTTCAGGTCGCGGAGCGCTACAAGGTGCTCGAAGGGTTGTTTCCCGGCCGCATCGACCTGGGGCTCGGCCGCGCGCCCGGCACCGATCCCGTCACCGCCTACGCTCTGCGGCGACGGCAGGACGACCCGGCGGCCGACGATTTCCTCGAGCGCTTTCAGGAACTGCTGGCGTTCGAGCGTCGCGCCTTCCCGGACGATCATCCGTTCCGCAACGTCAATGCGATGCCGGCGGACGTCCCCTTGCCGCCGCTCTATCTCCTCGGTTCATCGGGCTACAGTGCACAGCTCGCCGCCCACATCGGCGCCGGATTTTCATTCGCGCATCATTTCTCGGACTTCGATCCCGCCGGTCCGATGACGGTCTACCGCGAGCAGTTCAAGCCATCGCCGATGCGATCCGAACCGCTGGCGATCCTCGCGGTCCATGCCGTCTGCGCCGATACCGACGCGGAGGCCGAGCGGCTCGCGACCTCCGTCGACCTCAATTTCGCGCTGCGGCGGCAGGGCCGCTATCTGCCGATCCCGAGCCCCGAGGAAGCCGCCGCGCACGAGTATTCGCCGACCGATCGTGCGCTGATCGCGCGCAACCGGACCAGACTCATGGTCGGCACAAAGAGTAAGATCGCCGCTCAACTTGAGCCGCTGATCGCGGCGACGAAGGCCGACGAGTTGATGATCACGACGATGGTCTACGACCACGAGGCGCGAAAGCGTTCCTATGTGTTGCTGGCGGAGGCATTCGGCTTGCGCGAACGCGGCTCCGGCGCGACTTGAACCGGCATTGCGAAAAAGAACAGGGGGACGACCATGAACAAGACGGTTGTATTGGCGGCGGCGCTGGCCGTGGCCTGGACGGGCGCCGAGGCCATGCTCGGCGCGGCACGGGCGCAAAGCGATTATCCGAACCGCGTCGTCAGGATCGTCAATCCTTACGTCGCCGGCAGCACCACCGACACGCTGTCGCGGGCGCTGGCTGTGGGGCTGTCGAGCCGGCTCGGCCAGCAGTTCATCGTCGAAAACCGTCCGGGCGCCGGCGGCGCGCTCGGCACCGCTTCCGTCGCGCGCGGCGATGCCGACGGCTACACGCTGCTGTTCGCGCCGGCGCTGGTGCTGTCGGTTCATCCGCAGGCGCGCAAGGACACCGGCTACAAGCCGGACGCGCTCATTCCCGTCTGCCAGACCTTCACCAACGCGATGGCGCTCGCGGTGCCTCACGACTCGCCGATCAAGAACGTGGCCGACCTCGTCGCCGCCGCGAAGAAGAAACCCGGCGCACTCAATTACGGCCACCAGGGCATCCTCACCATCCCGCATCTGGCGATGGAGGAATTCCTGCAGAACGCCAAGATCGACATCAAGGGCGTGCCGTTCCGCGGCGAACCGCTGGTCATGACCGACCTGATCGGCGGGCGGCTTGACGTGGCGTCGATCGTGCTGGGCTCCGCCAGCGGGCAGAACATCCGCGTGATCGGCGTCTTCGCCGAAACGCGCCACCCCGCATTCCCGGATGTCCCTACGGTGAAGGAGCAGGGCTACGACGTGAGCCCGGCCAGCTTCGGCGGACTGCTGGCGCCCAAGGCGACGCCTGCGCCGATCGTCGCCAAGCTTGCCGGCGCATGCGCAGGCGCAGCCAAGGACGCGATCTATGCGACCACCGCAAAGCGCGCGGCCCAGCCCGACGACTATTACGGAGATGCCGCAATCTTCCAGCAGCGACTGCAACGCGACATCTAGCGCAAGGCGGCGGTGCTGGCCCGCGTAGCGACGCAACGCTTAGCAGTCCGCCTCGGCGCAGGT
>JAFKKQ010000423.1 GCA_017304505.1 Hyphomicrobiales bacterium
CGGAGGACGGTTGCCGTTGCCAGCCCAGCCAGCGCGACATTCACCAGGAACACGCAGGCGACGATCGCGCTCACGCTCCACCCCCTGTCGGTGGCCCTCTGATAGAAATGGGTGCGGTGTGCCTGCCAGAACGGTTCGTGCCGGGCGATCCGCCGCAGCAGCGTCAGCGTCGCATCGGCGAGATAATAGAGCGGCAACACCAGTGCCGCGACGATATGGCCGCTGCCCGCCAGCAGCACGAGCAGCCAGCCGAACAGCAAACCGATGGGAAGGCTCCCGACATCGCCAAGGAAGATCCGTGCGACTGGTCGGTTGAACGGTGCGAAGCCGATCAGCCCCCCCGCCAGCGCGAGCGCCATGACGACGCCGTAGGCTGGCAGCGCTCCGAGCAGTCCGATGACGGTCAGTCCAACTGAGACCGGCACGAATTCGGCCACCGTCATCCAGTCGATGCCGTCCATGAAGTTCGTCAGGTTCACGAACCAAAGACAGCCGATCAGCAACAGCGCCCGGTCGAGCCACCACGGCAGCATCGGCAGGACGTGAAACGCTACCGGCAGGCTTGCGATGGCAAGGCCGACGGCGACTGTTTGCAACGCCAGGCGTGGGACGACGCCGATGGGGCTGATGTCGTCCGCGGCGCCGACCGACGCGATCAGCACGGCGGCACCCAAAGCCCACCACAGCGGGCCTTGGCCGTGTTGGCCGGTGAGGCCGAGCGCGACGACCGCCACGGCTGCGCCGATCACGGCGATTCCGCCGCCTTGCGGTGTTGGAACACGGTGCGAGGACCGGGAGTTCGGATGCGCCAGCGCATGACGCCGGAGAACCGGCAGCAGGACGAGAATCGTGCCCGCGCTGATCGCGGCTGCCGTCACGGCAATGGCACCAAGCGCGAGGGCGTTCATGACCGCGCTTCCGCGCTCTATGCGGCGCCGACCCGCAGCAGGTCGTGAATGTGCAGGATGCCGACCGGCTTCCCGGCTTCGACCACGAACAGCGCGGTGATCTTCAGCGCATTGAGCAATTCCAGCGCCTCGCTGACAAGTTGATCGGGGCGGATCGTTTTCGGGCTGCGGGTCATGACGTCTTCGACGGAAGCATCCAGCAGATCGCCGCGCATATGACGGCGCAGGTCGCCGTCGGTGATGATACCGACCAGTTTGCCATCGTCGGCGATCATACCGATGCAGCCGAAGCCTTTTGCCGACATCTCAAGCACGGCATCCGACATTTTTGTGCCGATCGGAACCAGCGGCATCGCCGACTCGCCGTGCATCACGTCACGCGCGAATTTCAACAGAGCGCCGAGCCGGCCGCCGGGATGCAGCAGGCCAAAGTCCACTGCGGTGAAGCCGCGGCTTTCCAGAAGCGCGATGGCAAGCGCGTCGCCCAAGGCAAGTTGCATCAGCGACGACGTGGTTGGCGCGAGGTTATGCGGGCAGGCTTCGCGGGCCGGCGGCAGCACCAGCGCCACGTCCGCCGCCCGGCCAAGCGTGCTGGTGGCGTCCGCTGTGAGGGCCACCAGCCCGATGCGGAAGCGCCGCGAGTAGTCGATGAGGTTTTTAAGCTCGGCGGTTTCCCCCGACCAGGACAACGCCATGATGACGTCGTCGGCCGTGATCATGCCGAGATCGCCATGACTGGCTTCGCCGGGGTGGACAAAAAACGCCGGCGTCCCGGTCGACGCCAGCGTTGCCGCGATCTTGCGCCCGACGTGGCCCGATTTTCCCATGCCGGTGACGATGACACGTCCCTTGGCCTCGCGGATCAGGTCCACCGCCGCGACGAATGGCTGTCCCAGCCCGTCGCTGATGGCGCCGGCAAGCGCCGCGATCCCGGAGGCTTCGGCGTCGAGCGTGTGCAATGCTGATTCGACGAACGAACGGTCCTGGCCGGAACCCTTGCCGTCTTGACCTCTACTGCCCTGGAAATTCGGTTTGGCCATGCCGCGCTAGGTTACCCGGTTAAAGAATGCCGCTTGGCATAGCACCGAACCGACGGGGAGGCGAGCAGCCTCATCCCAATAGCGATATAACCCTCCGCCCGGGCTTGTGAATTGCCGGGTTGATAACATTCCAGCCGCGCCGAAGCAGAGGCTTGTCTCGCCGCGGCGCGGCTGCCATGCCAGTGGCGCGGGCGGGCAAACGCCGGTATGGATGACAACAAGCCCGCCGATGGACTCATGATGCGACTGCGCCATTTCACGCCGCGCAATCTTTTTATCATTGCACACGATCTCGCCGCGACCGCGGCGGCGATCGTGGCGAGCTTCTATATCCGCTTTGAAGAGCCAGGACTGGTGGAGCGGTGGGAATGGCTCAAGGTCATTCTGCCGGTGTTCCTGGCTTATGCCGCCGCCGTCTATCTCCTTCTGCCGATCTATCGGGCGAAGTGGCGTTTCACGTCGCTGCCTGATCTTTTCAATATCGTCCGTGCATCGACGGTGCTGGCCCTCTCGATGCTGGTTGCCGACTACATCCTGTTCTCGCCGACGTTTTACGGCACGTTCTTCTTCGGCAAGATCACGATCCTGCTTTACTGGTTCCTGCAGATGTTTTTCCTCGGCGCGACGCGGGTGGCGTACCGCTATTTCCGCTACGCGCGCACCCGCCAGCACGCTCGTGAGGCCGATGCGGCGGCCTCGCTGATTGTGGGGCCGGCCGCCGACGCCGAGGTGCTGCTGCGCGCGATCGAGAGCGGGGCTGTCAAGAAGATATGGCCGGCTGGAATTCTTTCGCCGTCCGCCGCCGATCAGGGGCAAGCGATTCGCGGTATCGCGGTGCGCGGACGCCCCGAGGATCTCGAACAAACCGTGGCACTGCTGCGGGACGCCGGAAGACCGGTTGTCCGCCTCGTCCTGACCCCTTCGATCCTGGTGCCGGAGGCAAACCCGGAGACGTTGCTGATGCGCGCGCGCCGGCTCGGGCTCGCGACCAGCCGGTTGCCCTCGCTCGATGAAGGCGGCGAGGCGCTGCGGTTGGCGCCGGTGGCTGTCGAGGACTTGCTGCTGCGCCCGAGTGTGAAGATCGATTACCAGCGCCTTGAGCAATTCATCAAAGGCAGGTCCATTGCCGTGACTGGAGGCGGTGGTTCGATCGGCTCCGAAATCTGCGACCGCATCGTCACCTTCGGGGCCGCGCGTCTGCTCATCCTGGAGAACTCCGAACCGGCGTTGCACGCCGTCCAGGAGGCGCTGGCTGTCAAGGGGCGCTCCACGGCCGTCGAGGGACGCATCGCCGACATCCGCGATCGCGAACGGCTGTTCCGTCTGTTTGCCGAGTTCAAGCCCGACATGGTGTTTCATGCCGCGGCCCTGAAGCACGTGCCGATCCTCGAGAACGACTGGGGCGAAGGCATCAAGACCAACGTGTTCGGAACGGTGAACGTGGCGGACGCCGCGGTGGCCTCCGGCGCGGAGGCGATGGTGGTGATTTCGACCGACAAGGCCATCGAGCCGGTGTCGGTGCTCGGTGTGACCAAGCGGCTTGCCGAAATGTATTGCCAGGCGCTCGACGCCGGCTTTGCGCGCCGGACCAATGGCGGGCATCGGCCGATGCGGCTCCTCGCGGTTCGCTTCGGCAACGTGCTGGCCTCGAACGGTTCGGTGGTGCCGAAGTTCAAGGCGCAGATCGAAGCCGGCGGTCCGGTGACCGTCACGCACCCGGACATGGTCCGCTACTTCATGACGATCCGCGAAGCTTGCGACCTGGTGGTCACCGCCGCGAGCCATGCGCTCGGGCCGGACAGCACCAACGCGGCAGTCTTTGTGCTCAACATGGGACAGCCGGTGAAAATCCTCGATCTCGCCGAGCGCCTCATCCGGTTGTCGGGCCTGGAGCCCGGCCGCGACGTTGAGATCGTGTTCACCGGGGTGCGGCCGGGTGAGCGATTGAACGAAATCCTGTTTGCGCGCGAAGAGCCGACGGCGGAGATCGGCATCTCCGGCATTCTCGCGGCCGAGCCGGTTTGCCCCTCTCTCGACGCCGTGCGTGCCTGGCTTGCGGCGCTGGAGCAAAGTCTTGCGAACAACGATCGCGCGGTGGCCGATCGCGCGCTGCGCGAGGCCGTGCCGCGATTCCAGAACGAACATCGTCCGGCCTAGGTCGGGAACGACTGCGAGAGGAGCAGTGGGCTTTGGCGACTTTGGACCCGATTCTGGTCACGGGCGCTGCCGGCTTCATCGGCTTTCATGTGGCGCGGGGGTTATTGGCGCAAGGCCGCGCCGTGGTCGGCGTCGATAATCTCACGCCGTACTACGATCCGAAGCTGAAAGAGGCGCGGCTTGCGGAATTGGCCAGCGATGCCAACTTTCGCTTCGTCAGGCTTGACCTCGCGGATCGCGGTGGTGTCGCTGCGTTGTTTGCCGCCGAGCGTTTCCCCTTTGTCGTGCATCTTGCCGCACAGGCGGGCGTCCGCCATTCGCTGCTCGATCCGCACGCTTACGTCGACGCCAATCTGCAAGGGTTCGTCAATGTGCTGGAAGGCTGTCGGCACAACGGCTGCCGCCACTTGCTGTTCGCGTCGTCATCGTCGGTCTACGGTGCCAACACCAAGCTGCCGTTCTCGGTGCACGACAACGTCGATCACCCCATCAGCCTTTATGCCGCGTCGAAGAAGGCCAATGAACTGATGGCGCATTCCTACAGCCATCTGTTTGCCCTTCCGGCGACAGGCCTGCGCTTCTTCACTGTGTACGGACCCTGGGGTCGGCCAGACATGGCGATGTTCATCTTCGCCTCGGCGATCCTCGAAGGCCGGCCGATTCGCTTGTTCAACCGCGGCAACATG
>JAFKKQ010000424.1 GCA_017304505.1 Hyphomicrobiales bacterium
CGACAACATCGCGATGGAGGTGACGCTGATCGTGCCGATCGCGATGGAGGAGAAGCTGCGCTTCGCCATCCGCGAGGGCGGACGCACCGTCGGCGCCGGCGTCGTCGCAAGCATCATCGAGTGAGGCAGAACGTGCTGTTGTCCCCCGCGAAAGCGGGGGACCCAGTAATCCGCGGCATCGCGGTTTGAATTGAGACGCGAGTGTTACTGGGGCGCCCGCCGGTCGCGGACGTGGACAGTCAGAGAGAAGCAAGATGAACGGCCAGAATATCCGGATCCGGCTCAAGGCGTTCGATCACCGCATCCTCGATGCGTCGACCCGCGAGATCGTGAACACCGCCAAGCGCACGGGTGCGCAGGTGCGTGGGCCGATCCCGCTGCCGACCAAGATCGAGAAGTTCACGGTGAACCGTTCGCCGCACGTCGACAAGAAGAGCCGCGAGCAGTTCGAGATGCGCACGCATAAGCGTCTCTTGGACATCGTCGATCCGACGCCGCAGACCGTGGACGCGTTGATGAAGCTCGACCTCGCCGCTGGCGTCGACGTCGAGATCAAGCTCTAAGCCGCACGGGGACAATGAGGGTAGTCAAATGCGCTCCGGTGTGATCGCACAGAAGGTCGGGATGACCCGCCTCTTCACCGATGCCGGCGAACATGTGCCGGTGACGGTGCTGCGGCTGGCGCAATGCCAGGTCGTTGCGCACCGCAGCAAGGAGAAGGACGGATACGTCGCGCTCCAGCTCGGAGCCGGCACCCGCAAAGTCAAGAACGTCAGCAAGGCTGAGCGCGGCCGGTTTGCCGTCGCCAAGGTCGAGCCCAAACGCACGATTGCCGAGTTCCGCGTCAGCGATGACGCGATCATCCCGGTGGGCGCCGAGATTACGGCCGACCACTTCGTCGTCGGCCAGTTTGTCGATGTCACCGGTACTTCCGGCGGCCGGCAAGACCCGGGCAAGACGTTCAAGAACAAGAAGATGCCGGGTCACCTGGGTGTTGATCGGGTGACCACGCTCAACCTGAAGGTTGCCAAGATCGACGTCGAGCGCGGCCTCATTATGCTCGAAGGCGCGGTGCCGGGCCATAAGGGCGGTTGGATCACGGTTCGTGATGCCGTGAAGAAATCGCTGCCGAAGGATACGCCCAAGCCGGGCAAGTTCCGCAGCCCTGCGGCCGAAGTGTCAACCAAGGCTGAAACAGCCGCTGTTGCTCCGCAGGAGGGTGCGTGACATGGAATTGAAGGTCACCACTCTCGAGGGTAACGAGGCGGGTTCGGTGAATCTGCCCGAGACAATCTTCGGCCTCGAGCCGCGCGCCGATCTCATTCAGCGCTGCGTCGTGTGGCAGCTCGCCAAGCGTCGCGCCGGCACACATGCAGTGAAGAACCGCGCGGATATCTGGCGCACCGGCAAGAAGATGTATGGCCAGAAGGGCACCGGCGGTGCCCGTCACGGCTCCGCGCGGGTTCCGCAGTTCCGCGGTGGCGGTCGTGCGTTCGGCCCGGTCGTGCGTAGCCATGAGGTTGGCTTGCCGAAGAAGGTTCGGGCGCTGGCGCTGAAGCATGCTCTTTCGGCCAAGGCGAAGGATGGCGGCATTGTGGTCATCGATAAGGCCAGCGTGAAGGACGGCAAGACCAAGGAGTTGGCGTCGCATCTCAAGAAGCTGGGCTGGGCCAACGCGCTGATCGTCGATGGCGCGGAGGTTGAGGCGGGCTTCCGGCTTGCGGCACGCAACATCCCCAACATCGACGTGCTGCCGGTTCAGGGCATCAACGTTTACGACATTCTGCGCCGCGGCAAGCTGGTGCTGACCAAGGCCGCGCTCGATGCGCTGGAGGCGCGCTTCAAATGAGCACCACAGATCCGCGCCACTACGACGTGCTGCTTTCGCCGGTCGTGACCGAGAAGGCAACCGCTGCGTCCGAACACAACAAGGTGGTGTTCAAGGTTGCGCGCACCGCGACCAAGCCGCAAATCAAGGAAGCGGTTGAGAAGCTGTTCGACGTCAAGGTGAAGAGCGTCAACACGCTCGTTCGCAAGGGCAAGGTCAGGATTTTCAAAGGCCGTGCCGGCGAGTTGCAGGACAGCAAGCGTGCCGTCGTGACCCTTCAAGAGGGTCACCACATCGACGTGACCACCGGTCTGTAAGGCGAAGAGGCAAACATGGCACTCAAGACCTATAAGCCGACCACGCCGAGCCAGCGCCAGCTCGTCACTGTCGATCGCAGCGGCCTTTATCGCGGCGCTCCGGTGAAGGGTTTGGTCGAGGGACAGCACTCGACCGGCGGTCGCAACAATTACGGCCGGATCACCAGCCGTTTCCGTGGCGGCGGCCACAAGCAGGCGTATCGCGTCATCGACTTCAAGCGCGTGCGCCGCGAGGAGCCGGCGACCGTGGAGCGGATTGAATACGATCCGAACCGCACCGCGTTTATCGCGCTGCTGAAGTACACGGACGGCACGTTGTCCTACATCCTGGCGCCGCAGCGCTTGGCTGCCGGCGACACCATCGTCGCGGGCGAGCAGGTCGACATCAAGCCGGGCAACGCGATGCCGCTCGGCAACATGCCGGTGGGCACCATCGTGCACAACGTCGAGCTTAAGATCGGCAAGGGTGGGCAGATCGCGCGCTCCGCCGGCACTTACGCTCAGATCGTCGGCCGCGATCAGGAATACGTGATCCTGCGCCTGAATTCGTCGGAGCAGCGCCTGGTGCATGGCCGTTGCCTTGCGACAGTCGGAGCGGTGTCGAACCCCGACAACATGAACATCACCATCGCCAAGGCCGGTCGCCAGCGTTGGAAGGGGCGCATGCCGCACAATCGCGGCATCACCATGAACCCGGTCGACCATCCGCATGGCGGTCGCACCAAGGGCGGTGGGCACCCGGTGACGCCGTGGGGCTTCCCGACCAAAGGCAAGAAGACCCGCAAGAACAAGTCGACCACCAAGTTCATCATGCTGAGCCGCCACGCGCGGAAGAAGAGATCGTAAGGGACCGCCCACATGGCACGTTCGGTTTGGAAAGGCCCGTTTGTCGACGGCTATCTGCTGAAAAAGGCGGAAACGTCGCGCGCGTCGGGCCGCCACGAGATGATCAAGATCTGGAGCCGCCGTTCGACGATCCTGCCGCAGTTCGTGGGGCTGACGTTCGGTGTCTACAACGGTCAGAAGCATATCCCGGTGATGGTGACCGAGGAGATGGTGGGTCACAAGTTCGGCGAGTTTTCGCCGACCCGCACCTTTTACGGCCACACATCCGACCGCAAGGCCAAGCGCGCTTAAAGCGGGTCGATAGGCGAAGTTCGAGGATACGATTATGGGCAAACGCGGACGCGAGAGAGACTTGCCGGAGAACGAGGCCAAGGCGGTTGCCCGGATGCTGCGGGTGTCGCCGCAGAAGCTCAATCTGGTGGCGCAGTTGATCCGCGGTAAGAAGGTTGCGGCTGCGCTTGCGGACTTGCAGTTTTCGCAGAAGCGCATCGCCAGGGACGTCAAGAAGTGCCTGGAATCGGCTATCGCAAACGCCGAGAACAATCACGATCTCGACGTCGACGATCTGGTGGTGGCTGAAGCGCACGTTGGCAAGGCGCTGGTGCTGAAGCGCTTCCATCCGCGCGGCCGTGGCCGCATGGGCAAGATTTTGAAGCCGTTCGCCAATCTGACGATCGTCGTTCGTCAGGTCCAGAGCGAAGCGGCTTGAGGAGAGGATAATGGGTCAGAAGGTCAATCCGGTCGGCTTGCGGCTTGGTATCAACCGGACCTGGGACTCGCGCTGGTTCGCCGGCAAGAACGAGTACGGCAGGCTGCTGCATGAGGACGTGAAGATCCGCGAGGATCTCATGGAAGCGCTCAAGCAGGCGGCGGTGTCCAAGGTTGTGATCGAGCGCCCGCACAAGAAGTGCCGGGTGACGATCCACTCCGCTCGTCCCGGTGTGGTGATCGGCAGGAAGGGCGCCGATATTGAGAAGCTCCGCAAGTCGGTCGCCAAGCTGACCAACAGCGATGTGGTCATCAATATCGTCGAGGTCAGGAAGCCCGAGCTCGATGCGCAGCTCGTGGCCGAGTCGATTGCCCAGCAGCTTGAGCGCCGCGTGGCCTTCCGCCGCGCCATGAAGCGCGCCGTGCAATCGGCGATGCGGCTTGGCGCCGAGGGCATCCGCATCAACTGTTCGGGTCGTCTCGGCGGCGCCGAGATCGCGCGGATGGAATGGTACCGCGAAGGTCGGGTGCCGCTGCATACGCTGCGCGCCGACGTCGACTACGGCGTGGCCACGGCGTTCACGACCTACGGCACCTGCG
This sequence comes from Hyphomicrobiales bacterium, assembly GCA_017304505.1. Classification (GTDB taxonomy): domain Bacteria; phylum Pseudomonadota; class Alphaproteobacteria; order Rhizobiales; family Xanthobacteraceae; genus Z2-YC6860. The sequence goes on from JAFKKQ010000424.1 coordinate 4,300, forward strand.
GCGTCAAGGTTTGGATCTTCAAGGGCGAGATCATGGAGCATGACTCCATGGCCCAGGATAAGCGTCTGGCCGAAGCCGAAGCGGGCCGCCCGCGGCGCGAAACGGCTTAATCGGACGCGGGTCAGGGACAACAAGGGACTTTCGTTATGCTGCAACCGACGCGCACCAAGTTCCGCAAAGCGCACAAGGGACGCATCAAGGGCGTCGCTACCAGCGGTCAGGACTTGGCGTTTGGCCAGTACGGGCTGAAGGCGATGGAGCCCGAGCGCGTTACGGCTCGCCAGATCGAGGCCGCGCGCCGCGCGCTGACGCGCCACATGAAGCGCGCCGGGCAGGTCTGGATTCGCGTTTACCCGGACGTGCCGGTTTCCAAGAAGCCGCTTGAGGTTCGCATGGGCTCCGGTAAAGGCAGCGTCGAGCTTTGGGTCTGCCGGGTGAAGCCGGGCCGCATCCTGTTCGAGGTCGACGGCATCTCGGTGCAACTGGCTCGGGAAGCCCTGACGCTCGCCGCCGCCAAGCTGCCGATCAAGACTCGTTTCATCACGCGCATCGCCGCCTAAAGGCCAAGATAGAGATCAAGCCATGAAAGCCTCCGATGTGCGCGCCATGACCGTCGATCAGCTCGACGACGAGGTGCTCAAGCTCAAGAAAGAGCAGTTCAACCTGCGCTTCCAGCGGGCCACCGGGCAACTCGAGAATACGTCGCGCGTGCGCCAGGTGCGCCGCGACATTGCGCGTATGAAGACGGTCGCGCGGCAGAAGCGGACCGGCGAGGAGCCGAAGGTCAAGACGGCCGCGACTCCGGCCGCAACACGTGCCAAGCCAAAGCGGACGGCCAAGGCCCGCCCGCCTGTGAAATCCAGATCGAAGCCGAGCCTGAAGTCCCGGGCCAAGGCAAAGAGGAAGTAAGAGGGTCGTATGCCGAAGCGAACGCTCCAGGGCGTGGTGGTCAGCGACAAGCAGGACAAGACCGTGGTTGTCCGCGTCGAGCGCCGCTTCACGCATCCGGTCATGAAGAAGACCGTGCGTCGCTCCAATAAGTTCCACGCTCACGACGAGAAGAACGAATTCTCGGTCGGCGACATCGTGTGGATCGAGGAGCACAGCCCGATTTCGCGACTCAAGCGCTGGATTGTGACCCAGGGCGAGAAGAGATCGCGCACCGAAGGCCCGATCGAAGTGGAATCGGAAAAGCGCTCTTCGAAGAAATCCAAAGGCAAGGGCGGGGAAGCCGCCGTTGCCAAACCGAACTGACGCGAGACGCGTAGAGAAGAATTGCGAGACGCCTCATGATTCAGATGCAAACCAACCTTGACGTGGCGGACAATTCCGGCGCGCGCCGGG
>JAFKKQ010000425.1 GCA_017304505.1 Hyphomicrobiales bacterium
CATCGCTTCGGTCAGCCCGATCAGAACGCCACCGATCAATGCGCCCGACATCGAGCCCAGCCCGCCGGTGATGACGATGACGAAGGCCAGCAGCGTATAGGCCGGGCCGAGCGGCGGCGTCACATCGACGACCAGAACGATGATCGCGCCGGCGGCCCCCACGCAGGCCAGGCCGAGCCCGAACGACAGCGCGTAGAGGCGTCCGACGTTGAGCCCCACCACCAGTGCGCCGACGTGATTGTCGGCGCAGGCGCGAATCGCCTTGCCAAGGGGCGCGAACCGGAAAAACGCGAACAGCGCGGCCGCCACCGCAACCGCGGCGAGCCCGGCATAGAGCTTAGTCGCATCCACGATCAGCGAGCCGAGCGCGAAACTATCGAAGGAGTAAGACGTCTGCACGGTCTGCGCGTCGGGGCCGAAAACGATCAGCACGCCGTTGACGATGATGATCGCCACATCGAGCAGCAGCATGAACTGGGTGTATTCCGGCCGCGTCATGAACGGGTTGATCAGTCCCATCTGCATGACGAAACCGACCACGAAAAACAGCGCCGCGATCGGCAGCATCATCAGCAGCGGATCGAGGTGATAATTTGCGAACAGCACGACCGCCAGATACATGGCAACCGTCATGATCTCGCCGTGGGCGAAGTTGACCACGCGCACGACGCCGAAGATCACCGACAGGCCAAGCGCCATCAGCCCGTAGATCAGGCCGGTCAGCAGACCTCCGACCGCGACGTTAAGGTAGATGTCCGCCGACACCGATCGAACAGCTTAACGGCGTTTGTTGTAGGCGAGCATCGGCCATTGCACCTTGGCATTGCTCGACCCCTTCGGCGCCACGGTGACGATCTTGCCGCCGCGGTTTTGGATCGCGACGTTCTTCAGCTTGTCGTTCTGGCCCTTGGCATTGAACGAAATGCCCGGCCCCGCCGTGGTGTTCTCGGTGATGTTGGTGGTGCGGATGGCGTCGGCCAGCGCCTTGGGGTCGGCGGACTTGGCGCGCTTATAAGCGTCGGCTGCGATCAGAAGCGCCTCGAATGTGTAGACGTGGTTGAGGTTCAGGTTCACGCCCGGATATTTCTTCTCGACCGCCGCCTCGAGCTGTTTGGAGAGCTTCTTGTTCGGGTCGTACCAGGGCACGAAGCTGAGAGGCCCGTCGCCGAGCTTGCCGAGCGTCTTCAGGTATTGGTCTTCGTACCAGCCCGGCCCCATGCTGAGGATGCCCATCGGCGACCAGCGCTGCTTGACCAGTTCGCGCGTCAGCAGGATGGCGTCGTTGAGGCGGCTGACCACCAGCAGCGCATCGGCGCCGGTGGCCTTGGCTTTTGAAATCTCGACGGAGAGATCGCGCGCGGTCGGATCGTAGGAGATCGTCTCCTTGATCGTATAAGGCATGTTAAACTTTGGCATCACCGCGCCGATGCCGTTCTTCATCGCCGTCCCGAACGTGTCGTTGCAGTGCAGGAACACGACCGACTTCGGTGCGACCCCGGTTTCGGCGAAGATTTCCTTTTGATTGACAAAGGCGTCGCTGAGGATCGAACCGGCGATCGGGAAATTGCGGAACACAAACTTGTAACCCTGCTCGGTGATCGGCGGGGCTGCGGCGATGTTGATGACGAAGGGAATGCCCTTCTGCTCGGCCACTTGTGCGATCGCGCTGCTTTGTCCGGAATCGAAGGCGCCGACCAGAAGCTGCGCGCCGTCGGCGATGAGCTTTTCTGCACGCGCGCGCGCCGTATCGACGCTGGTCTCGGTGTCGGCGCTCATGATCTGAAGGTCGGGATAGCCGTTGGCCTTCAGGATCGGCCCCGCGATCTCGACACCACGGAAGCAGTCCTGGCCGATGCCCGCCTGCGCACCCGAGCGCGGCAGCAGAACGCCGACCTTCAACGGCGCGCCCTGGGCGCGGACAATCGCCGGAGAGGCCATGAGCGTGGTTGCCGCGGCGGCTCCCGCCAGCAGACGGCGACGGTTCATGGTGACCGAAAACCCGTTCGATTCCGACGCCATCGCTACACTCCCCTCCACATCGTCCCGAAGGGTGCATGGTAGAGGCGCGGCCGCCGTTTCGGCAAGCGGGAGGTCGCTTCGTCTTTAGTCTTTCAGATGCTTCTCAACTGCGGCGGCGATGTTGAACAGCGTCCGATCCGCCCCGTTGCGGGCGACCAGCATCAGACCCGACGAGAGCCCGTCCTGCGGCGGCAACGGCAGCGAAATGGCACAGAGGCCGAAGAAATTGATCGGCGAAGTATTCCGCAACAACAGCGCGTTCTTTCGGGCGAACACATCGGGGTCAGCGACCTCGGCGATAGTCGGTGCGACGATGGGCGTCGTGGGCAACACCAGGGCGTCGAGTCCGGCCAGGCGCGCGTCCATTGCCCGGGCCAGGCGCTGACGGCCCAGCACCATGTCGATGTAGTCGGCCGCCATCACGCCGCCGCCGCGCTCGATGCGGGCGCGGATGTGGGGGTCGATGCCCTCGGGGTCGCGCTTCAGCCGCTCGCGATGAATGGCATAGGATTCCACCGGCGAGAAACCACCTTTGGCGTTGACCTGCGCCATGTCGTCAAGCAGCGCGATGGTCTCGTCGCTGAAGCGCACGCCGGCCTGGGTGAGCCCGGCCACGGCCGCAGACCATGCGGCGGACACCGTCTTGTCGATGCCGTCGAACGGCATGCCCTGCCAGATGCCAAACCGCAGCCCTGAAAGCGATGCCGGCTGAAGCGACGGAACGGGCTCCGCCGCCATGATCGCATCGGTCGCGGCGCAATCGGCCACGGTCCTTCCCATTGGCCCAATGGAATCGAGCGTGAACGACAGCGGAAACGCGCCGTCGGTCGGGATCCGCTGCTTGCTGGGCTTCCAGCCGACGATGCCGCACAGCGCCGCCGGAATGCGGGTCGAGCCGCCAGTGTCGGTGCCGATGGCGATCTCGCACATGCCGTCCGCCACCGCGACCGCACCGCCCGAGGTCGAGCCGCCCGGAACACGGGCCCGGTCAAACGGATTGCCCGGCGTACCGAAATTCCGGTTGGTGCCGACGCCCGAGAAGGCGAATTCACTCATATTGGTCTTGGCGACAATCACCGCGCCGGCCTCGCGCAGGCGCGTGATGACGGGCGCGTCGGCCGTGGCGCGGCGGCCTTCGTCGGCCAGGACGCGAGAGCCGGCCCGCGTCACCTCGCCGGCAACATCGTAAAGGTCCTTGATGCTGACGATGGCGCCGTCCAGCGGGCCGAGGGTCTGACCGGCTTTGACGCGGGCATCGGCGGCGTCGGCCGCGCCACGCGCGGCATCGGCATAAATCGTCAGACAGGCGCGCGCGCCCTCGCCGGAAGGAGCGGCGATGCGGGCCAGTGCTTGTTCGAGGCGGCTGCGGGAGGATGGATTGTTCATGACCGCTGTTTAAACCAACGCCACAACGTCAGGCAAATGGTCTCACTTCCGCCGGCCGTCTCCACAATGGCGCAGCCACCCCCCACCGGGGCCATTCTGAGCTATACAGCTTCCTGGCGTTCGGCGGAGCGCGGAGGCGGAGGCGGAGGCGCGGATGGAGGACAATCTCATTCTGAGCGAATCTCGCGCAGGCTATCGCGTGCTGACGCTCAACCGTCCGCAGCGGCTCAATGCCTTCACCGAACCGATGCACCGGGCGCTGGCGGCCGCAATCGCGGATGCGGAGCAGGATCGATCCTGCCGCGCGCTGCTGCTGACCGGAGCGGGCCGCGCATTCTCCTCCGGCCAGGACCTCAGCGAGCGGATCGACGCCACCGGCAATGTTGTCGTGCCGGGTGCCGCGCTGGAGCAATATTACAATCCGCTGATCCGCAAGCTCCGGGCGCTGCCCTTCCCCGTGGTCTGCGCGGTGAACGGCATTGCGGCCGGGGCAGGCTGCAACGTCGCGCTCGCCTGCGACATCGTCCTCGCCGCGCGCTCGGCTAGTTTCCTTCAGGCATTCGCGCGGCTCGGTCTCGTTCCCGATGCCGGGGGCACATGGCTACTGCCGCGACTCATAGGCCAGGCGCGTGCGCGCGGCATGACCCTTCTTGCCGAACCTTTGCCAGCCGAAAAGGCCGAGCAATGGGGCTTGATCTGGAAGGCCGTCGACGACGACGCATTGATGACCGAAGCGGAGAAAATCTGCGCGCATTTCGCCACCGCGCCGACGTTCGGCTTGGGCCTTATCAAGCGCGCGCTCGATGCGTCCGAAACAAACGACCTCGTAGCGCAACTCGACCTCGAACGCGCGCTGCAACGCGAAGCGGGCTCGCATCCGGAGTATGCCGAGGGCGTGCGCGCCTTCATGCAAAAGCGCAGGCCATCGTTCACCGGAAAACGATAGCCACACCGCTTCGAGGCCGGCTGTCGCCCTTCGCACATCTTCGCGTGCCGCGCCTAGCCATATTTACAGCAATCCGCTCCCGTCCGATAAGAGCAACCAATCGGCGCATAACTCCGGTCGCTCATAATCAAAGGGAGGGTATCGTGTCAGCAACATCCAAAGGCAAACATTCGGCACCAGGGCAAGGCAACATCTACGCCAAAGCCAACGAGGTAATCGTCAAGGTGACCGGCGGCGACACCAATCAAACGTTCGAAGTGGTGGAAGAAAACTGCAAGCCCGGCTTCCAGTCACGCGCGCACTATCACGTCAAAGCCTACGAGACATTCTACCTGTTCGAAGGCAGCGCCGATTTCCAGGTCGGCGATGAGTTGTTCCATGCGGCCAAGGGCTCGTGCGTTCACATTCCGCCAAATGTACCGCATCAG
>JAFKKQ010000426.1 GCA_017304505.1 Hyphomicrobiales bacterium
ATAATCCGGAAGGTATCTCGCAATACAATATCGTACCCGGCCTTCTCGGCGTTATCCTGCAGATGACAATGACGATGATGACCTCGATCGCGCTGACGCGCGAGATCGAACGCGGCACGATGGAGAACCTGCTGGCCATGCCGGCAAGCCCGTTCGAAATCATGCTCGGCAAGATCCTGCCCTATCTCGTTATCGGCGCGGTGCAGGTGTTCGTCATCCTTGCCGCCTCCAAGCTTCTGTTCGGCGTTCCCTTTGTCGGCAGCCTGACGCTGCTTCTCTTCGCGGTGACGGCCTTCGTTGCGGCGCTGGTGCTGCTCGGCTACACGATTTCGACCATGGCGCGCACGCAGATGCAGGCGCTGCAGCTCACCGTCTTCTTCTTCCTGCCGTCGATCCTGCTCTCGGGCTTCATGTTTCCCTATCGAGGCATGCCTCAATGGGCGCAATGGTTCGGCGAGATCTTCCCGCTCACCCATTTCATCCGGATCATCCGTGCGGTCATGCTGAAAGGCGCCAATCTGGGCGAAGTCAGCTTCGAGGTAAGCATACTCGGCGTCTTCATCCTCGCCTTTGCGGGTTTGGCGCTGCTCAGGTTCCGGCGAACGCTGGATTAGCCCATCACGTCACCGTGATCCGCGCGAAGGAATAAAGCGCCTTCTCCGCTGGTCTCCACGACATACGCCAAGCACGGCGTTGCAGGAGACCGACATGAGCCATCACCATCACGACGAAGGCGAGGGCATGACCCGTCGCCACGCATTGGAATGCATGATCTGGGCCGGCACGGGCGTCCTCTGGACGGTTTCGGGCGGCGTCCCGGTTTCGCTTGCCCTGCTCGACAAGGCCGCAGCCGCCGAGGCTATGAATTCGGGCTTCACCTTCCTTCAGATCTCGGACAGCCATATCGGCTTCGACAAAGCGGCCAACCCACATGCGATCGACACGCTGAAGGAGGCAATGGCCAAGGTACAGGCACTGCCAGCGAAGCCTTCCTTCCTGATCCATACCGGTGACATCACGCATCTTTCCAAGGCGGCTCAGTTCGACAACGCCGCGCAGATCATCGACGGCGCCGGTCACATCGTGCATTACGTGCCGGGCGAGCACGATTTGATCGACGATGGCAACGGCCGCGTAGAGCCCGATACCGATCACGGCCAGTCCAATCAGGCAGGCGAAGGCCAACGGGATGTTCACCTGGGAGTTGGCGACCAGCAGCAGGTTTCCGAGCCCCTCGTTCGAGCCGATGAATTCGCCAATCACCGCGCCGATGACGGCCAGCGTGATCGCCACCTTCGAGCCTGAAATGACGAACGGCATCGCCGCCGGGAAGCGGATTTTCCAAAAGGTCTGAAACGCATTCGCGCGAACCGATGTCGCGAGGTCGAGGAATTCGACCGGTGTGTTGCGCAGGCCCGTGGCGGTGTCCACCACGATCGGGAAGAATGCGACCAGCCAAGCGATGGCGAGCTTCGATTCGATGCCGGTGCCGAGCCACACCAGGATCAGCGGCGCGAGCGCGACCTTGGGCAGCGACTGCGTGGCGATCAGCAGCGGATAGAACATCAGGTTGAGCGTGCGCGAGCCGGCAATCGCCACCGCCAGCGGCACGCCGAGCACGAAGGCCAGCACGAAGCCGTAGAGGCTTTCGAGCAAGGTCACCCAGCCTTCGCTCACGACAATCCGCCAATTGTCGAGCGTCGCCACCAGCACAAGCCACGGCCGCGGCAGCACCACCGGCGGCACGTCGAAGATGACCACGTAGAAATGCCACGCCAGGATCAAGAGCGCGAGACCGATGGCCGGCAGGCCGAAGCGCATCAGGCGGTCCCGGTTCATGCACTTTGCCGTTCGTGGAACACACCGAGACCCGCGCCGGCGCGATGTTCGAGCGCGGTGAACTCCGCCGTGTAACGCAGCTCGGGCCGGCGCGGATAAGCGAGATCGACCCTGATCCGGTCGATCACCCGGCCCGGCCTACGGCTGAACACCAGCACCTCATCGGCCAGATAGATCGCCTCCGAAATGCTGTGCGTGACGAACACCACCGTCGTGCCGGAGGCATGGCGGATATCGAGCAGCAGGTCCTGCATCTCCATCCGGGTCAATTCGTCGAGCGCGCCGAAGGGCTCATCCATCAGCAGCAATGACGGCGACGGCACCAGCGCGCGGCAGAGCGCGACGCGCTGCTTCATTCCGCCGGAAAGCTGATGCGGGCGGCTGTCGGCGAATGACGCCAAGCCGACGAGGTCGAGCAGTTCCAGAGCGCGCTTGCGCGCCGCCGCGTCGTTGCGCCCGGCGATTTCCATCGGGAACAAGACATTCGCCAGAACCGTGCGCCACGGCAGCAGGTTCGGCGTCTGGAACACGAAGCCGAAGTCCTCCTGCGGGCCGACAACCTCGCGGCCGCGGATTTCGACGCGGCCCTGGCTCGCGCGCGTCATGCCGGCGATGATCCGCAGCAGCGTGGTCTTGCCGCAGCCGCTCGGGCCGAGCAGCGACACCAGTTCGCCCTGCCTGAACGAATAGCTGACGCGCTCCAGCGCCACGACCTCCGTCGCCCCGCGCGAGGCCGCCACGAAGGTCTTGCCGACGCCGTCGAGCACGCCGAACGGGCCGGCGGCGGTTTCCCCCGCCGCTGCGTCCTGAGGCTGTGTCATGCTACGGGCGTCGGCCCCCGGCTCACGGCTTGATCGGCGGCTGCGGCAGGGCGCTGGTGTCGTTGAGATCCTTGGCCTGGACCTTCCCCGCGGCGCCGATGCTCTTGGCGATTAGATCGACGCTCGATGCCATGATCTTGGGGTCGATCGTGCCAAGGCCCTTGGCCTTGGTTTCCGGCGTCGCCACCAGTGCGTTGACGATCGCAAGCTCCTGGAGCGCGACACCGGCATCCAGGCCCTTCACGTGCTTGGCGACGATGGCGGCGGCCTCCTGCGGATTGGCGATGGTGTCGTGCCAACCCTGCAGCGACGCCTTGACGAACGCCTTGACCTTATCGCCGTTGCTCTTGAGATAATCGTCGCGCACCAGGATGCCGTTCGAGTAGAGCGACAGACCGTGATTGGCGAGCAGGAAGATTTGCGCGTCCTGTGCGCCGGCCGCCTTCACCACGCCCGGCATCGACATGGCGAAGGTCTCGATGGCCGGAACCTTCTTGGCGACCAGCATGCCGATACGTGCAGCCGGGTCGATGTTGGTATATCTCACCGTTTCGGCCTTCAGCCCTTTGGACTTCATGAAGGCTTCGATCACCTTCTGCGTGAAGCTGCCCGCGCCGCTCGCGATTTCGAGATTCTCGAGTTGCTCCGGCTTGGTGATGTTTGCGCCAGAGCGCAGCGAGAAGATCGCGTAGGGCGCCTTCTGGTAGATCACGGCGACCATCTTGGCCGTGACCTGGCTGTTGGCACGCGCCGCAACCAGCCCCGCCACGTCGGAGAAGGCAAACTGCGCGGCCTTCGACTCCACGCTTTGGATCGCCTGTGCCGTGCCCTGGCTCGGGATGATGGTGACGTCGAGCCCCGCCTTCTTGTAGTAACCCTTGTCGAGCGCGACATACCAAGCGGCGTGACGGCCGAGCGCGCGGAAGTCGAGCGAGAACGTGACCGGCGTGGTCTGCGCATGCGCCTGCGCACCCAGACCCATCCCAACAGCCAAAAGCGCGACCAGCTTCAACGACGAACGGAACCGCATCATCAATCCCTCCTCGATCGCTTCGACCAATCCTAGCGTTTCGTCCCCGCTCCCGCTTCAGCCATCTTGTCCCAGCACCCCGGCAGCGGCAAGGCGCGGCCGCGCAAGACAATGAAGGGAATTACTCGGCCGCCGCCCTCTTGCCTGCGCCCGGCGCATCGTAGCCGGCCATGACCTTGTCGACTAAGGCGTTGAAGGCGTTCCAGTCCGTCTCGCGGTAGGAGTGATTGCGGATGATGAAGGAGGCGCCAGCGTAGAACTTCTCGTATTGCAGATGCCGCCCGGCAAACTCCGAACCGGTCATGTCCCAAGCCAGCTTGAACAGCTTCATGCGGGTGATCGAGTCAGCCTGCGGCGTCTGCCAGAACGTGTCGAACTGCTTGGCCAATGTCGGATCGTCCAGCACCGAAATATCCGCCGGCATCTGGAACACGCCGCCGCCGCACAGCGTGCGCAACTCGTCGATAAAACGACTGTAGTTTTGCGTGCACCACTCCAGGCCGGCATACATGATGCGGCGGTTGAAACAAACGTAGCCGTCCGGCCAGTTCTCGAAGGCGTTGATCTGGCCGTTGACGAGGCCGCCGATGGTCGCCTCGATCGCCGACATCTCGCCAAGCTTCTCGCGCACCGCCGGCACCTGATCCGCGCCGGTGGCGTGCGAAATGCGGCTGCACAAACCGAGCAGCAGGCGCATCTTCGACCAGTAGCGCACATTGGACTGGTGATTGCCGAAGCAATGGCTTGGCGTCTTGATGTAAACATCGCGCGACAGCAGCGCGTTGTCGTGCACGAACACCTTTTCCCACGGCACCTTGACGTTGTCGCACATCAGCATGCTGTCGCTCTCGTCGTAGCGCCAAGCCAGCGGCGAATCGAATTCCGAAGTGAGCCCCACGGCCGCAGGCTTGCGCGACCACAACGAAAGCCCCGGCGCGTTGCACGGGATGGCGCAGGTGATCGCCTCCTTGCTCTGGTCGGGCGCGAGCGGAATGACATTGCCGATCCAGATTTCGTTGGCATAAAGCGCGCCGGTCGCCAGCATCTTCATGCCGGAGATGACGAC
>JAFKKQ010000427.1 GCA_017304505.1 Hyphomicrobiales bacterium
GAAAACCTTTACCGAGCAATATGTGCTGTCGGCGCTGATCGCGCAACGGCTCAAGGCCGCCGGCCTCTCCGCCAGCTCGCGCGAGGGCCTCGGCTCCAACGTGATCTTCGAGGCGCTGGCGTCCGGTGATATCGACGTCTATGTCGACTATTCCGGCACGCTGTGGGCCAATCAATTCCAGCGCAACGATATCAAGCCGCGCCAGGACGTGCTCGCCGAGTTGAAGACGATGCTGGCAAAGCAGAACATCACGCTGCTCGGCGAGCTCGGTTTCGAGAACGCCTATGCGCTGGTGATGCCGCGCAAGCGCGCCGAGCAACTCGGCATCCGCAGCATCACCGATCTGGCGCCGCGCGCGGTCGGCCTGTCGATCGCGGCGGATTACGAATTCTTCTCACGTCCCGAATGGGCCGGACTGAAGAAATCCTATGGGCTGTCGTTCCGCGCGCAGCGGCAGATGCAGCCGGACTTCATGTATGCCGCCGCGGCCTCCGGCGAAGTCGACGTGATCGCGGGCTACACCAGCGACGGGCTGATCGCCAAATATGACCTCGTGGTGCTGAACGATCCCAGGCGCGCGATCCCGCCCTATGACGCGATGGTGCTGCTCGCCCCCAAACGCGCCGACGACCAGGCTTTGCGTAAGGCCCTCCAACCGCTGCTCGGCCGGATCGACATATCCGCGATGCGCGAAGCCAATCTGCGCGCGTCCGGTAACGACGCGAATTCGTCGCCCGATGCGGTGGCAAGGTGGCTGTGGGAGAAGATCGGGACGAAGTAGGCGATCTGGGCTAAGATATCGAACGCATTCGGAGTCCGCCCGTGAACTCACCCTATGTCATCTTGCTCGCTGCAATTGCCGCTGCGATACCGGCGCTGGCGATCCCATCCGCAGATGCCACCGTGACCTCCCTGCCCGAACGCGTCACCTTCATCAGCGCCGATGGGCGGACCACGCTGGTCGGCTATGTCTTTTTGCCGGAAGTACCGCATCCCGCGCGTACGCCGGCGGTGGTGATGATGCACGGCCGCGCGGGCGCCTACTCCTCGGCTGCCAAGGGCGAATACGACGCGTCAACGCTTTCGAAGCGTCATCAGCAATGGGGCCACATCTGGGCCCAGCAGGGCTATCTCGCCGCCCACGCGGTGGAGAAAAGTTTTGCCAAACGCAAGGTGGTGAAAGGGGCAAGCCTCTACGTGCGCCGTGGCGAAGCCGTCGGCCTTCTCGGGCCGAACGGCGCCGGCAAGACCACGATCTTCTACATGATTACCGGCCTGATCGCGGCCGACAGCGGCCGCGTCGAGCTTGACGGTCACGACGTCACGGCGCTGCCGATGTATCAGCGCGCGCGGCTCGGCATCGGCTACCTGCCGCAGGAGGCGTCGATCTTCCGCGGCCTGACCGTCGAAGACAACATCCGCGCCGTGCTCGAGGTGGTGGAGCCCGACAAGCGCCGCCGCGAACGCGATCTCGATGCGCTGCTTGACGAATTCAACATCGCCCGGCTGCGCAAGACGCCGTCGATCGCGCTCTCCGGCGGCGAAAGGCGGCGCTGCGAGATCGCGCGCGCATTGGCGACACGGCCGAACTACATGCTGCTCGACGAGCCGTTCGCTGGCATCGACCCGATCGCGGTGGGCGACATCCAGGCCTTGGTGCGCCATCTGACCAACCGCGGCATCGGCGTGCTGATCACCGACCATAACGTCCGTGAGACCCTGGGGCTCACCGACCGCGCCTACATCATCTACTCCGGTGAGGTGCTGATGGAAGGGCGCGCCGACGATATCGTCAACAATCCCGACGTCCGCAGGCTTTATCTCGGCGAGGAATTCAGGCTCTGACCCCTGGCTGATTCGGGTGGTGTGGCAGCCCGCAACGGACCTCCACGATCGCCTGGAAAGCCAGCCGTCCCAGGGCATTAACGGCCTATGCCGCGATGCGGTATACAATGCCGCCGGAAAGCGATAAGCAAGAACCGGACCACCTTTCGGCCTTCATCGTATGGCGCTGACGCAACGTTTGCAGATGCGGCAGAGCCAGGCGCTCGTGATGACGCCGCAGTTGATGCAAGCCATCAAACTGCTGCAACTCTCGAACCTGGATCTGGCCGCTTACGTCGAGGGGGAGATTGAAAAGAACCCCCTGCTCGAACGCGCGAGCGACGGCGAGCCCGGCGGCGATGGCTCCACGGACTCGCTCGACGGGGCGGCGGGCGGCGAGGCCGACGCCAACGACGCTGGTCCCGACCGGATCGACGACAGCCTGGAAACCAGCCGCAGCGCCATCGAGGAGCGGCTCGGCACCGATCTCGAAAACGAGTTTCCCGACGACCCGGGCTCGAGCGCGGGTAACGACGCGCTGGCGCCGCCTTCGGAATGGTCCGGTGTCGGCGCCGGCGGACACGAGCGCGGCGATGCCAACCTGGAATCCTTCGTGTCGGCGGCGCCGACGCTGGCCGATCATCTGGCCGAGCAACTGGTGCTGGCGATCGCCGATCCCCAACGGCGGATGATCGGGCGTTATCTGATCGACATGATCGACGACGCCGGCTATCTCGCCGGGCCGCTGGAGCCGGTGGCCGAGAAGCTCGGCGCGCCGCTTGCCGAGGTCGAGTCGGTGCTTGCGATTGTGCAGGGCTTCGATCCACCGGGTGTGGGCGCGCGCAACCTGACCGAATGCCTCTCGATCCAGCTCAAGGAGCGCGACCGCTTCGATCCGGCGATGCGCGCCTTGGTCGAACGGCTCGATCTTCTGGCGAAGCGCGATCTCACCGCGCTGCGTCGCATTTGCGGTGTCGACGACGACGATCTCGCCGAGATGATCGCCGAGGTTAAGAAACTCAACCCGAAGCCGGGTCTAGCCTTCGGCTCCGCCACCGTGCAGCCGATCGTGCCCGACGTTTATGTGCGGCCGAGTCCGGACGGCGGATTCGTCGTCGAGTTGAATTCCGATACGTTGCCAAAGGTTCTGGTCAATCAGCGCTATCATGCCGAACTGGTGAAGACCGCGGGCGATATCCATGCGAAAACCTATCTCGCGGAAAATCTGCAGTCGGCAACCTGGCTGATGCGCGCGCTCGATCAGCGCGCCAAGACCATTCTCAAGGTTGCAATGGAAATCGTCAAACAACAGGACGCGTTCTTTGCGCGCGGTGTGCAGCATCTGCGTCCGCTTAACCTCAAGACCGTTGCCGATGCGATCAGCATGCACGAGTCGACCGTGTCCCGTGTCACCGCCAACAAATATGTTGCGACCAACCGCGGCATATTCGAATTGAAATACTTCTTCACTTCGGCCATCGCAGCGGCGGATGGTGGCGAAGCGCATTCCGCCGAGGCGGTGCGTCATCGCATCAAGCAGTTGATCGACGCCGAAAGCGCAGACACCGTCCTTTCGGACGATACGATCGTCGATCGCTTGCGTGCGGCGGGAATCGACATCGCCCGGCGGACCGTCGCAAAATACCGCGAATCGATGCGCATCCCCTCGTCGGTGCAGCGCCGGCGCGACAAGCTTGCTGCGATGCCGTGAGCGGCATTCCCTCACATTGACAGACGATTACGCGGTTCCTAGGTCCATCACAGGGGCTGTCGCGCATTCCGCGCGACATGCGGTCGGGGTTGCAAGCGGAGGCGTTCATGACCTTTCGCGTGTCCGGCAAAAATATCGAAGTCGGAGAGGCGTTACGCGAGCGCATCAGCGCGCGCGTGCTAGAGGCGTTGGAAAAATATTTCGATGGCGGGTTTTCCGGTCATGCCACCGTCGGCCGGGAAGCCTTCGGATTCCGCACCGAATGTGTGGTGCATCTCGATTCCGGCGTCGTGTTGCGCGCGGATGCGATGGCGGCCGACCCCTATCTGAGCGCAGATCAAGCGGCGGAACATCTGGAAAAACGGCTGCGCCGGTATCATCGGCGGTTGAAAGATTATCGTGCAGATTCCGGCAACGGGGCTTCCCCTGTTGCTCAGGATGATAAGATGGCGGGATCGATCCAAGGGGATGAGGACGCTCAAGCGTTCAATCCTGCGGTGATCGCCGAGTCGCCGGGTGAGTTGCGGCGGCTTTCGGTCAGCGAAGCGGTTATGGAGCTCGATATGACCAGCGTTCCCGTCATGGTGTTTCGTCACGCCGGCCACGGCCGCATCAACTTGGTATACCGTCGCGCCGACGGTCACGTCGGCTGGATCGATCCCGTCGCCACTCCGGCCAGGGGCCATTGACGGCTTCGGCCGCGGTTCCTATAAACCGCGGCCTCCCCCCAACCAGCCTATTGGCTATCATCGGATTCCGGACCGGTTCCATGCCGACCACCGATCTCGTCGCGCCGAATGCAATCATCCCCACCCTGAAGGTGAACGGGAAGAAGCAGGCGTTGCAGGAAATTGCCGCCAAGGCGGCCGAACTGACCGGGCACAGCGATCGCGCGATCCTGGAGATCTTGTTGCAGCGCGAGAAGCTGGGCTCGACCGGAGTCGGCAACGGTGTTGCGATTCCGCATGGCAAGCTTGCAAAGCTCGACGGCGTCTTCGGGCTGTTCGCGCGGCTGGAGCGGCCGATTGACTTTGAGGCGCTCGACGGCCAGCCGGTCGATCTGATCTTCTTGCTGCTTGCGCCGGAAGGGGCCGGTGCCGATCATCTCAAGGCGCTGGCGCGCGTGGCGCGGCTGTTGCGCGACCCGGAAGTGGCGCGCAAGCTTCGCAACTCGCGCGATGTCGAATCGCTCTACGCCGTGTTGGCCATGCCGTCG
>JAFKKQ010000428.1 GCA_017304505.1 Hyphomicrobiales bacterium
TTGTCGACCTTTCAAGGCTGCGTTGTTCGTATGATCTTTGAATTCGCAAATCTCGATCCGGCTTGGTGCACAGCCTGCGTCATGCTGGCGCTGGGGGCGGCTTTCGGCGCAATGCCGGTGCAAGGTGCGCTGTTGGCCTGGATACCGGCGTGTTGCAGCGCACGGCCAGCCCGTGCGGCGCATCGTTCGTCGGCAATCGTGCCGCCGGTTGTTGCCGCTCCTGCCGACGCCGCGTCCGTCTGTGCCGCGCGCCCCCCGACCGCAGTGCCCGTTGTTGCGCTGCCGATGACGACAGCGCCCGTCGCGGCAAGGCTCGCGCCCGCTTCCGTGATGCGGCAGACGAGCGCCCGCATCATCCCGTTTCCCCTCGCGCGCCGGGTTGCAGGCGCTTATGCGATCGCAACCGCCGGTGGCGCGTCGCCCGGGCCGAGCTTCTCTTAGAAAATCGTCCGCCGCAAACGGATGCGGCGTTGCTCGCGCTTGTCGCGGACCCCTGTCTCTCGGTAGCGTTGGCGCGCACAGGGAGAAGGTTCTCATCATGCTCAATCTTCGAATAACGCAGACGGCAATTGCGCTGGCACTGGCGCTCGCGGCCTTTTCGATGCCGGCGCAAGCGCAAGGCGACGCCGCGGCCAGCTATCCCAACAAGCCGATCCGGTTCATCGTCGGCTTTGGCGCGGGCGGCGGCACCGATCTTCTTGCTCGTATCGTCGGCGCGAAGCTGTCGGACATCGCCGGCCAGCCGGTCGTCATCGAGAACCGCACCGGCGCCGGCGGTCAGATCGCGGTCGAATACGTGCAGAACCAGCCGAAGGACGGCTACACCATCTTGATCGGCGCCATCGGCCAACTCGCCGTGTCCACCGCGATCTATCCGAACCTGCCGTTCCACCCGACGCGCACGCTGATGCCGATCACCATGCTCGGCTCGTATCCGCTGGCGCTGGTGGCGCAGCAGAACGACAGGATCAAAACCGTCAAGGATCTCATCGCTTACGGCAAGGCGCACCCCGACAAGACCAACTATCCGACGTCGTCGCCGGCCTTCACCATTGCCTCCGAACTGTTCAAGCTGAAGACCGGCATGCCGGGCACGGCGATCCCCTACCGCTCGACCAACGAAATGGTGTTGAGCATCGTTTCCGGGCAGACCGTGTTCGGCTTCCCGGATTCGAGCAACGCGGTGGCGCAAGCCAAGAGCGGCAAGCTTCGCACGCTCGCGGTCGCCAACCCGACCCGCATCCCCGAGCTGCCGGACGTGCCGACGCTCGCCGAGGCCGGCTACGGTGGTGTCGACATCAAGACCCAGTGGATCGGCGCATTCCTGGCGGCCGGCACGCCGGAGCCCATCGCCAGGAAGATCGAGGCGGCGCTGCGCAAGGCCGACACCGATCCGGCCGTGCGCGAGCGCATCCGCGCCATGACCTATTTCGCCGAAGGCGGCCCCGCCGACGAATTCCGCGCGCGCATCGACGCCGACATCAAGCTCGTGTCCGATGTCGTGAAGGAGGCGAAGCTGAAGTTCGAGCGGTAACGAGTGCGGCGTAACCCCTCGGTCATTCCGGACGCCGCATAAGCGGCGATCCGGAATCCAGAGGAAAATTCAGTGTCTGCATCTGGATTCCGGGTTCGCTCGCTTTGCGAGCGCCCCGGAATGACAGAGAGAGGTCATGCTCGCGTGAACGCGCCTATGGCGGGCGCCCCGAATGACGGCGAAGGATTCGGTATTGCCGCTTATGCCGCGCGGCGGGCGTTGTGCTTGCCCTGGAAGTTCGGCGCCACCTCGCGCATGAAGCGGTCCATCTCGTCCTTGACCTGCTGGTGCGGCTTCAGCCCGACGTTGACGTAGAGGATCACCTCGGAGAAGCCCGCGGCCTCCACCTTCTTCAGCGAGTCCGTGACCGCCTGCGCGTTGCCGAGCAGCACCGAATTGTCGGTGAGGTTTTCCGGCTGCACGGTGTGCAGTCGCGCCACCATGTCGATGAAGTAGCGGTAGCTCGGCGGCGCGGTCTTGGGATCGCCGGGCAGGGCGGGGATCACGCATTCCTTGTAGTAGCGGATCTGGCGCGCGCGTTGCGCCGCCTCCTGCTGCGGCGTGTCGTAGAAATGCAGGAAGTAGCTGCACATCAGCCGGCCGGGCTTGCGGCCGTGCTTGGCGCAGGTTTCGTTGTAGAGATCGGCCACCTGTTTCAGGCCGCCGTAGCTCATGGCGGCGGCGAACGGCGCCACGATCAGTCCGTAGCCCAGCCGCGCCGCCAGTTCGATCGAGGGCTTGGAGAACGACCCGATATAGACCGGCAGCGGCTTCTGGATCGGCTTGGGCGTAATCCGCACGTCGTCGAACTGGTAGTGTTTGCCGTGGTGCGAGATGCGCCCATCCGCGCTCCACAGCTTTTGCAGGATCTCCATGCCTTCTTCGAAGATGCTCTGGTTGTCGGTGAAATCGACCTTGAACGGCGCGTATTCGCGGCTGTCGTAGCCGCGCCCCGAGGCGAAATCGACGCGGCCGCCGCTGAGCAGATCGAGCGTTGCCCATTGCTCGGCGACGCGGATCGGATGATGCAGCGGCGTGACATTGACGGCGGGCGCAAGCCGGATGTGCTTGGTGCGCGCGGCGATATAGGACAGCACCAGCTCGGGCGACGACAAGACGCCGAGCGAATTGAAATGATGTTCGCCGATCCAGGCCGAATGCATGCCGAGTTGATCGGCGTAAAGCGCTTCGTCGGTGATGTCGGCGACGAAGCGGTTGGCGTCGCGCGAATTGTTTTCGTAGTGGTTGTCGCTCAGGGTGAAATATCCGAACTCCATCGCGTTCCTCCCGGGATTTTGTTGGGCCGCGCCGGCTGCGCGCCTATCGTCGTTTCGCTTATCTTGCATTTGCAACAGTTGAAGATGCAAGGGTTGGCGCTACAATGACGCAGCGAAATTTATGTCAGCCTTGCTGTCGTGATGGATGGCAATAACAGGCTTCGACAGACGGAACTTGAACTGACGGAACGTGAACTGTGGCCGGGCGACCGCCTCTCGATCTCGACAATTACCTGCCTTATCTCATCAATCGCGTGGGGTTTGCGCTGGTGGAGACTTTCACGCCGGATATCGCGCCGCACGGCCTCGATATCGGCATGTGGCGCGTGCTGGCGGTGCTGTCCAACAACGGCGGCCAGCGCCAGGTCGATTTGTCCGGCCTGACCAGCATCGACGCCTCCACGCTGTCGCGGCTGGTGAGCCGGATGATCCATGCAGGCCTCGTGACGCGCATCCGCTCGGAGAAAAGCAGTCGCGAGGTCGTGGTTGCGCTGTCGCCGAGGGGCCGTGCGCTCAGCCGCAAGCTGATCCCGATCGCCAAGCGGCTGGAGCGGGTGGCGAGCGCGGGTGTTTCCGCCCGCGACATGGCGGCGGCCAAGCGCGCGCTTCTGGCGATGCACGGCAACATGGCGAGCCGGAACGGCCGCCGGCGCGGCGAGAAAACGAAGGGAAACTGAGTCTCGGGATATGCCGTGAACCGCCATGACACCCGGGGGCCGGCGCGGTAATCTCACGACGAAACACCAAGGAGAATGCTAATGAATCAAGCCGCGACGGCGCAGCGCATCAAGGGCCCCCTGGTCTGGCTCGATATGGACCAGCAGGCGCTCGACGATGCCTACGACCAGGCCGTGTACGCGCCCAACCGCGACCAGGTGCACCAGCGCAACACCTTCAACAGCGAGCGCGTGCGCCAGCGGCTCGGCGCGCCCAAGCGTCTGGCCTATGGGCCGACGCCGTTCGAGCAGCTCGATCTGTTTGCCACGAGCAAACCCAATGCGCCGATCCATGTGTTCATCCACGGCGGCGCGTGGCGCCAGCGTTCGGCTAAAGACTATGCCTTCCTCGCCGAGATGTTCGTGCGCGCAGGCGCGCATTTCATCGCGCTCGATTTTGCCGGTATCGAGAACATCAAAGGCGATCTTCTGCCGATGGCCGATCAAGTGCGCCGCGCCGTGGCCTGGGTCTACACCAACGCCAAAAGTTTCGGCGGCGATCCGAGCCGGCTTTATATCTCCGGTCAGTCGTCGGGCGCGCATCTTGCCGGCAATGTGGCAACGACGGATTGGAAAGAGTACGGCGTGCCGGGCGACATCGTGAAGGGCGCGCTGTTGTGCTCGGGGATGTACGACCTCAAGCCGGTGCGGCTGTCGAAGCGCTCGGCCTATGTCGCTTTCACCGACGAGAGCGAGGAGAAGCTGTCGTCGCAGCGTCACCTCGACCGGCTCAACTGCCCGGTGATCGTCGCCTACGGCACCTGTGAGACGCCGGAATTCCAGCGCCAGAACCGCGACTTCGCCGCGGCGGTGAAGGCGGCGGGGAAGCCGGTGACGCTGTTGGTCGGCGAAGGCTACAATCACTTCGAGATGACGGAGATGATCGGCAATCCGCTCAGCCTGATCGGCAGCGCGGTGCTGGAGCAGATGAAGCTTTAGGACAGCCGGAAAACCGGCGTCCGGTATAGGGGAGGCTGGGAGATGACGACGCATGAAGGCGCACGCGACGAACGGCTGACGCGGCGAAGGATGCTCACTCAGGTTGCCGCGGGTGCGGTCGCCGCGTCCGCCGGCAGTCCGGCCTTGGCTCAGACCGAGCTTCCTCCTCACGCGAAAGGGCCGCTGGTCTGGCTCGGCATGGACCAGAAGGAACTCGATGACGCCTACGATTAGGCGGTGTATGCGCCCAACCGCGCCATCGTGCTCGAG
>JAFKKQ010000429.1 GCA_017304505.1 Hyphomicrobiales bacterium
GCCGCAGCGCTTCTGTCCCGCTCATGGCGTCGTCGCGCGCAAAGGCCGCGAAATCGGCTTCGCCAACCAGCGCCGCTTCAAGCAGCTTGTGATAGCCCTGACGCGATACCTCGAGCGCGCCGAAGGTGCGCAAGTGATCGGTGACGAACTGGGTGTCGAGCAGTGTGAACCCGGTGGCCTTCAGCCGCGCCACCAGATGCACCAGCGCGACTTTCGAGGCGTCGCGTGAGCGATGGAACATGCTTTCGCCGAAGAATGCGCGGCCGAGGCAGACACCATAGAGCCCGCCGGCCAGCACGCCGTTTTCGTAGGATTCGATGCTGTGGCAATGGCCGATGTCGTAAAGCTTTTGATAAAGTGCGCGGATGCGGCCGTTGATCCAGGTGTGGGTGCGGCCCGGGGCGGGCTCCGCGCAGCCGTCAAGCACGCCGCCGAAATCGTGGTTGATGCGGATGCTGAAGTGATCCGCGCGGACAGTGCGGGCGAGCCGTCCCGGCACGTGGAACGTCGGGAGTGGAATGATGCCGCGCTTCTCCGGTTCGATCCAATAGAGAGCCGGGTCATCGGCACTCTCCGCCATCGGAAAAATACCGCAGCCATACGCCTTGAGCAGCACCTCTGGCGTGATTTCGACGAACGCGGTTTCGCGGCTTGCCATGACGGTTCCCGGAGTCGGTGTCGCAAGCTTATCGCGGACCGGCCGTTCGCGCCATTCATCCAATATTAGGCATATCGTGTTGGATTTTTGTAAAAGTTGCGAACATCGGCGCGGAGCCCGCGTTGCCGCCTTGCTCCGGTCGTGGAGGGAGCGAGGAGGGTTTGGATCATGACGTCGGACGTGCATCGGTCACGAGTCCTGCTGGTCGAGGACGAGTTCCTGATTTGCGACATGATCGCCGAAGTGCTCCTGGAGCACGGTTTCGAGGTCTACGCTGTCGCCAATGCCAACGATGCGCTTGAACATCTGTGTTGCGGATTGCCTTGCGACATCCTGCTGACCGACATCAATCTGCCGGGCGGTATGGATGGCACTGCGCTGGCGGAACGCGCGCGTGCGCTGCGTCCCGGTTTGCCGGTGGTCTATGCGTCAGGTTCGGCCAGCAGGATCGAGCAATTCCGCGCGGTGCTCGACTCGACGTTCGTCGCCAAGCCTTACGATCCTGAGAAGCTGTGCACGATCCTGACGCGGATGGTGGCCGCGGCCTAAGCGCTTAGGTTTTGCCCGAGAGTTTCTCGAACAGGTTGACCGGGATCGGAAACACGATGGTCGAGGCCTTATCACCGGCGATATTCTGCAGCGCCGTGAGATAGCGCAACTGCATGGCTTCGGGCTGCGCGGCCAGGATCTTGCCGGCTTGCGTGAGTTGTTCGGCGGCCTGGAATTCGCCCTGTGCGTCGATCACCTTGGCGCGGCGCATGCGCTCAGCTTCAGCCTGGCGCGCGATGGCGCGCACCATCGTCTCATTGAGGTCGATCTGCTTGAGCTCGACGATCGAGACCTTGATGCCCCATGCATCGGTTTGCTCGTCCAGTATCTTGCGGATATCGAGGTTGAGCTTCTCGCGCTCCGCCAGCATCTGATCGAGATCGTGCTGGCCCAGCACCGACCGCAGCGTGGTCTGGGCGAGCTGATTGGTCGCCTGGTCAAAGTGCTCGACCTGGATCACGGCCTTCTGTGCGTCGATGATCCGATAATAAATGACGGCATTCACCCTTACGGTCACGTTGTCGCGTGAGATCACATCCTGCGGCGGGACGTCGAACAGGCGTGTCCGCAGGTCGATGCGCACCATTTGCTGGATGCCCGGGATGACGACGATAAGGCCGGGCCCTTTGACCTTCCAGAAGCGGCCGAGCATGAACACCACGCCGCGCTCATATTCGCGAAGGATGCGGACCGAGTAGGCCAGCAGCAACAGGATAACGACGAGCGGGATCGCAAGCGCGGCCCAATCGGAAAAGGCAGACGACATGACGCGACTCCGTTCTATGTTTCAACGGTCAAGGTGAGGCCGTCACGGGCAACGATACGCACGGTTGTTCCGGCCTGTAGCGGCTGTTTGCTGCGCGCGGACCACACTTCGCCGTTGAAGCGGACGTGGCCGCGCACGCCATCCCAATCGACCACTTGCGCTTGGCCGCCGATGATCTGCTCTGCGCCGGTGATGGCGGGCCTCCGGCGCGCTTGCAGCGCGGCGGCGACGATGCCGAACGTGAGGCCCGCGGTCACCAGCGCAGTCACGACGATCAACGGCAGCGACACCGCGACATCGCTGGCGTAACCGCCGAACAGGAAATAGGAGCCGAATACGAACGCCGCGAGACCGCCCAAGCCGAGAGCCCCCAGGCCGGGCGTCAGCGCTTCGCCGAGCATGAAGGCGATGCCCAGGAAGATCAGGCCGAGCCCGGCATAGTTTACTGGCAATGCGGACAATCCAGCCAGCGCCAGGATCAGGCTGATGCCGCCGATGATGCCGGGCAGGAAGACGCCGGGATGGATAAACTCCAGGATCAACCCGTAGAATCCAACGATCAGCAGGATGAATGCGACGTTGGGATCGGCAACCATCGACAGCAAGTGCGTATGCAAGTCAGAGCCAAGCATAGCCTATAGGTAGGGAGTCCCAGGCCGAAGTTCCAGCAGGGGAACTGTCAAACCCTAGCGCGACATCCCGCCATCGGCCAGGAAGTGCTCCAGCCAGTGGATGTGGTAGTTGCCGTCGATGATGTCCTGGTTGCGAACGAGCTTCTGAAACAGTGGCAACGTCGTTTCGATACCGTCGACGACGAACTCATCAAGCGCGCGCTTGAGCCGCATCAGGCACTCGGTCCGCGTCTTGCCGTGTACGATCAGCTTGCCGACCATCGAATCGTAAAACGGCGGGATCGTATAACCCTGATAGACGGCGGAATCCACGCGCACGCCGAGACCACCGGGCGGATGGTAGGACGTGATCCTGCCGGGTGAGGGCAGAAAGGTCGAAGGATTCTCGGCGTTGACGCGACATTCGATGGCGTGGCCGCGAAATTCCACCTCGGCCTGCGTCAGCGGGAGATCGCCGCCAGCCGCAACGCGGATCTGCTCGAGCACGAGATCGAGGCCGGTGATCATCTCCGTCACCGGATGTTCGACCTGAATGCGCGTGTTCATCTCGATGAAATAGAACTGCCCGTCCTCGTACAGGAATTCCACCGTGCCGAGCCCGAGGTATTGCAACTCGCGCATCGCCTGGGTGACGATGTCGCCGATGGTGTTGCGGCCGGAGACGTTGAGCGCAGGCGAGGGGCTTTCCTCCAGCACCTTCTGGTGCCGGCGCTGCAGCGAGCAGTCGCGTTCGCCGAGGTGGATGGCGTTGCCCTTGCCGTCGCCCAGCACCTGGATTTCGATGTGGCGCGGGCGCTGCAGATATTTTTCGAGGTAAACGGCGTCGTCGCCGAAGGCCGCCTTGGCTTCGCTGCGCGCGGTGGCGAGCGCCGTTGTAAGCTCGTCCTCGTGCTGGGCCACTTTCATGCCGCGCCCGCCGCCGCCGGCCGCGGCCTTCACCAGCACCGGATAGCCGATGCCGCGCGCGATCTTGAGCGCCTCCTCGTCGGACGTGACGCCGCCATCGGAGCCCGGCACGCAGGGGATGCCCAGCGCCTTGGCGGTGCGCTTGGCTTCGATCTTGTCGCCCATTCGCCGGATGTGCTCGGCCTTGGGGCCGATGAAATGCACGTTGTGGTCGGCGAGGATTTCCGCAAAGCGCGCGTTCTCCGACAGAAAACCGTAGCCCGGATGCACGGCGTCGGCGCCGGTGATCTCGCAGGCGGCCAGCAGAGCGGGAATGTTGAGGTAGCTGTCCTTGGCAGGCGGCGGCCCGATGCACACGCTTTCGTCGGCAAGCCGGACGTGCATGGCGTCGGCGTCGGCGGTTGAGTGCACGGCGACAGTGGCGATGCCGAGTTCCTGGCAGGCCCGCAGCACCCGTAACGCGATCTCGCCGCGATTGGCGATGAGGATCTTATCAAACATGGGCTGGCAAGGCCGGACGGCGGAAAGCGGACAACGAACCGTCGTCGATCCAGGGCATCATATTCGCTCGCTGTGTCCTGCGTGCCACCGGTTTACTCGATGATCATCAACGGCTCGCCGAATTCGACCGGCTGGCCGTCTTCGATCATGATTTTCGTCACCGTTCCGGCTCGCGGTGCCGGAATCTGGTTCATTGTTTTCATCGCTTCGACGATCAGGAGGGTATCGCCGGCGGCAACCGTGCTGCCGACATCGACAAATGGCTTGGCACCCGGCGACGGTCCGATGTAGGCGGTGCCGACCATCGGTGAGGTGACCGCGCCCGGATGCTTGGCAAGATCGGCGAGGGGAGCCGGCGCCGCGAATGGACTCGTGGCGGTCGGCGCACCCGATACCGCGACCTGGGCAACGGTGGAGCCGCGGCCCACGCGCACGCGCAACCCGGCGCGCTCAATCTCGATTTCGGTCAGGCCGGTCTCGTCGAGCAGCTTGGCAAGCTCGCGGATCAAGTCCTTGTCGACCGCCGATCCATCCTCGTCTTTGCTTTGATCCTTAGACATATCCTTGGGCGCCATGCTCAGCGGGGGTCCTTCCGTCCGGCCATCGTCGCGATGCCGTTGATAGCGAGCGCGTAACCTGCAACGCCAAAGCCGCAGAGGACCGCCTTGGCGGCGGGCGACACAGTGGAATGGCTCCCCCACGGCTCGCGCGCGTGGATGTACACAGAGGTATGAGTGAGGCCGCCCGGATTGAGCACGACGCCGGCCGCTCCTTTTGCGCCAGCCTCGTGCAGCCAGTCGAGGATATCGCCCTCGTGGTTTGATTGCCGGAACTCGATGGTGAAGCGGTGTCCGGCCGCAGTCTCGCGGCAGAGAGCTTCCACGTCCTTGAGGGTTGAGCGGCCGTAAACCTGCGGCTCGCGGGTGCCGAGCAGATTGAGGTTTGGGCCGTTCAGCACGAAAATCGTCTTACCGCTCGCTTTTGGGCCAATCTTGGTCATCCGGGGGTGCCCGCATCAGGTCTTGCAGGCGCAGCCGAATCCGCCGACGCGCCAAGATGTTGCCAGCTTTATAGGCACCTCGCCCGAAAAGGGGAAGCCCGGCGCCGACGCCGATCCTTGCGCCCGAGGCGGGCCCGCGCGACTCAAGGCCGCCAAGCGAGACGGCCAGCCCGGCCCGCAAAACAAAGCGCGACCGGTCCGGCAAGGCCGATCGCGCCAAACACCCTGAACCGAGGGGCGCCGGGGTCAGCAGGTCGCCTTGCCGCAACGGGCCGTATTGACCTTCTCCTTCAGCGCTTCCAGGCCGACCGCGCCGACCACGACGCTGTCGCCGATGACGTAGCTCGGTGTGCCGTTCAGCCCCAGCTTCTCGGCGAGCTTGAAGTTCTCCTCAAGCGTGGCCTTCACCTCGGGGCCCATCATGTCGCGTTCGATCCGGGCCACGTCGAAGCCGGCCTCCTTGGCGGCGGCGAGCGCGCGCGCCTTGTCGGCCTGGCCGCGGCCGCCAAGCAGCCGCTGATGGAAATCGAGGTATTTCTTGCCGGTCGCGTCCTGCATACGGGCGGCGACTGCGACGCGCGCGGCCTCGACGGAGCCCGGCCCGAGAACCGGAAATTCCTTGAGCACGACCCGAAGCTTGGGATCGCTCTTCATCATGTCGAACATGTCGCTCATCGCGCGCTTGCAATACCCGCAG
The DNA here is from genome assembly GCA_017304505.1 of Hyphomicrobiales bacterium. Classification (GTDB taxonomy): domain Bacteria; phylum Pseudomonadota; class Alphaproteobacteria; order Rhizobiales; family Xanthobacteraceae; genus Z2-YC6860. The sequence goes on from JAFKKQ010000429.1 coordinate 5,710, forward strand.
TTGTAATCGAAGAACTCGACGAACGTAACGTCGCCTTGCGGGTTGCCGACGGTGACCTGCCGTTTCGAGTGGAATAGCGCGTCAGCATTGTCCTTCACCACGGCTTGGTGCTTCTCGGCTTCTGCGGCGGCCTGCTTCTTCTCCAACTCCGCAATCGCCTCCTGCAGCACCTCGGGATGCTGGACCAGGTATTGGTGGATGATCTTCTCGATCTCGCCGCGTTGGCTATCCGAGAAGCTTTGCGCATGGCTCGCGAACGAGCCAAGCGGAAGCATCAAGCCGGCGGCGAGGGCAAGGCGTACGGCGGTTCGCATGGTGTTCGAGTCCTTTCGGTGTCAGCGGCGTGAGCCGCCGGCGGGCTTGGAACTTACGATATCGTCGGCCTTCACCCAGCCGGGCGAGCCGATGGGGAAACGGGCCTTGGCGCGCGCCGCGATCTGTCGCGCGGTCGCGCCATCGCCGCGCATGAACGCGGCAAGCGCCGATGCCAGATCGGCCTGGGCGAGGTCGCCTTCGCGGCCGTAAGCCATCGCGAGCTGGGTGTAGCCGTCGGCCGATTCAGGCTCCTGGGCCAGCGCGGTCCGCAGCAGCTTGACGGCCTCCTTGGCCGACTTCGGGTTGTTGGTGGCGTTGAGCGCTTGCGCCAGCAGGATCTGGATCAGTGCCGGATGCGGCGCCAGGCGGACCGCGTGCTGCAACGGCGCGATGGCTTCGGTGGGATGACCGCCCTCCATCAGGGCTTGTCCCTTGAGTTCGTAAAAATACGGATTGTTCGGCTGGGTGTGAATCAACCCATCAATCTGCTCGATGGCGCTGCGCAGGCCGGCGTGACGATAGGTCGAGATCGCGCGTGCATAGCGCGCCGGCAGGCTGTTGTCGCTCATCGGATAGCGGCGCGCCACCGTACCGGCACGGTCGAGGAAACCGAAAAGCTTGGCCCGCATCAGGTCGTGGCGTAGTTGCAGCTCCGGGGAATCTTTCTTGTTCCAATACGGGCTGGATTTGGCCTGCGTTTCGAGGGCTGCGACGCGGTCGGCCGGCATCGGGTGCGACTGCAGATAGGGGTCGGCCGTTCGTGCCGAGAACAGCATCTCGTCGCTGAGCCGCTTGAACGTATCGTACATGCCTTTTGGCGATTGGCCGGTTGCCGTGAGGAACTTCACGCCGGCGCGGTCGGCCTGTTCCTCCTGCGCGCGCTGATAGGACAACAGCGACCGGCGGATGGTTTCCTGCGGGCCAAGAATGGCGGCGGCCGGATTTCCGCCCCCGCGTCCCGCCGCGACCGCGGCGCCGACACCGAGGAGCATGGCAATGATCGACTGGGTTTGCGCCTGGGCAAGCTGCTGGCGCAGGCGTGAAAGGTGCCCGCCGGCGATGTGGCCGCTTTCGTGCGCGAGCACGCCGATCACTTCGTTTGGCGTTTTGGCATCCATCAGCGCGCCGGCGTTGATGAAGATGCGGCGACCGTCCATGACAAAGGCGTTGAAGGCGCGGTCGTTGATGATGGTGACCCGGATGTTCTGCTGCCCGAGCCCCGCGGCGCGCAGGATTGGCTGCGAATAGTCGCGCAGCAACTGCTCGATCTCCGCATCACGGATCAGCGGCACGCCCCGCGGGACGCTTTGGGCGCGCGCCACCATCGGCGCGGCCGCAATTGCAACCGACATCGCCAGCGCAAATGCATGTGCTGGCGTGCACCGCCGCACCCTGGTAGGTCTTCCGACGTCAGCCATATCCGTTCGGGATCGCGAGCCCAATGTTCAGCCAACCTAGTGGCGGCCCCCCGAAGGGTCAACGCGGCCGCCGATCACGTCTCAGCGAATGGCGGTAAGGAGCGGCCGAATGCGGCAACAGCGGGGCAGGGCTTTTTCCTGCCGATGCGCAGCAACGGAAAACCGGCGA
>JAFKKQ010000430.1 GCA_017304505.1 Hyphomicrobiales bacterium
CGTGCGTCCTATCGGATGCGGTGGCGATGACCTATCTCAGCGAGGAGATGCACGTCGAGTCGCACGCCCCGTACCTCAAGGTGTGGCTCGCGCTGGCCGTGTTCACGGCGGCATGAAATCGAGGCCAACAATAGGCGGTTTAACCCGGCATGATCCAGTCAGGAAGACTGGTTGCACGGATGAGGTTGGCTGGAGCTTTTCAAAACGGATGCCCATCATGTTGGGCACCGATCAGCCGTCATCCCGGACTTTGATTCGATCGGCGATGATGACTTTGAGTCATGTATCGCGGAAGGCAGCCCACTCATCGGGTCGGGCAACCGGGAAATCGGTGCACCGCTATCGATACCGCTGGCTGCGCCGATGCGTTGCCGGGGATCCGGTGTAGAACGGATTGGGGCGGCAGAAGCCGCCAAGGCCGGAGATCGCGGCGCGACACTGACCCAGGGTCACGAAATAGCAGTTGGTGGCGCCGGAGCGTCCGCCGTATTGCGCGCACCAGCGATAGGGGTCGGCCGCGCTGGCACGATTGAGCATGCTGTCGAGCGTTCCACTCGCGATCAAAACAGCCGTGATTGCCATGACGAAGCGCATGGGAACTCCTCTCGGGAAACTCCTGTCGAGTGCTCTTGTCGATCACCGCAGGGTCGGGCCGGCGGCCGCTCAGCGTGCGGACTTCAGGCCGCGCCGCACGCGGTCCTCGGGCGTCGTCACCGGTCGGCCGTCATAAAACTGGTTTGGTGTACAGATACCGCCGACACCCGAAATGGCCGCCCGGCACTGCGCCAATGTCACGAAGTAGCAATTGGTTCCACTGTCGTCGTTGGAGCCGCCGCTGTACACCGCGCACCAGCGATAGGGGTCGGCGCGCGCCGTATCGAGCGCGGTTCCAAACAACAGCGCGAACAAAATCGCGATTGCGACACGCACACGAGCAACGCACATCGGTGCCTCCTTGCTGGAACGGATCCGGAAAGCCGGCCGTGACACAAACGGCGGCAAACCGCCGCCCGGCACACGCCGCACCGCATGGCTCAACCGCGCTGCGCCGCTTTTATTCCCGCCCCACCACAGACGGCCGAGTTTTTAAGGCCAGCCTTTACGGATTCGCCTTCAACCGCTCGGCGACGCATTTATCCACATAGGCGATGCGGCGGTCGATATCGCGGAGGCCCCGCTCGTGCTCGACCTTCATCCAGCAATCGGCTCGGGCCTCGATCACGCGCGGAGAATCCGAACGGCCGGATGACGGCGCGGCATTCGACGCCGTTGCGACCGGAGCGGCAGCCGGGGAAGCAGGCGCGGCCGGCCCGGCCACGCGCGGCGCGGGCTGCTCGCCGGGGAGCTTGCCGCCGGCACAGCCGGTCAGAAACAAGCCGAGCAGCACCGCGGCTCGCGCCGGTGCACCGCACCATGCGTCGATCTTGGACACCGATGGCGTGGACGTCATAGGCCAAGCTCATAGCGCACGCGGCTGAACCCTGGAAAGCCATTTTTGGAATCCCGCCCAAGCAACCCTTCACCCAAGCAACCCCTCACCCAAGCAACCCTTCGCCCAACCGAGCAATGCGCCCTCCAACAAGTGCACCCGCCGACAAAAAATGCTGTAACCATCCGGAACCGACCGGCCAAACCCGCGAAGGACAACAGACCGTGAGCCAGAGCCCATCCGCAGCCGCTGCATCCAGCCCCATCTCGTCCGACATCCTCAAGGCATTCGCGCCCACCGGCACGCTGCGCGCGGCGATCAATCAGGGCAACACGGTCCTGGCGCAGAAAGACCCGAAGACCGGCGAGCCGTGCGGCATCACCGTGGATCTGGCGCGCGAACTCGCCCGCCGCCTCGGGCTCCCGATCGAGCTCATCACCTTCGACGCCGCCGGCAAGGTCTTCGCCGCGCTCAAGCAAGGGGCATGGGACATCGCCTTCCTCGCGGTCGAGCCGGTTCGCGCCGCCGAGATCGACTTCACCGCGCCTTATGTGCTGATCGAGGGCACCTACATGGTGCGCAAGGATTCCCCGCTTAAAATGATCGAAGACGTGGACCGGGCGGGCGTCCGCATCGCCGTCGCGACCGGCTCGGCCTATGACCTTTATCTGACGCGCACGATCAAGAACGCCACGCTGGTGCGTGCGCCCACCGGGCCGGAAGCGATGGCAATGTTCATGCGCGACAGGCTCGATGCGGCGGGGGGCGTACGCCAGCCGCTGGTCGAGTTTGCCGCCGCCAATCCGGAATTGCGGGTGATGGACGGCCGCTTCATGGCGATCCAGCAGGCGATGGGCATGCCCAAGGGCCGCGACGCCGCCTCGCCCTATCTGCGCGCCTTCGTCGAGGAGATGAAAGCATCGGGCTTCTGCACCGATGCGCTCAAGCGCAGCAATCAGCCGGACGCGATGGTCGCGCCGCCGGCCTGACCCTCAGCGGACCACCTCAGCGACCCATCGCCACCACCGGCCGCGGCCGCAGCACGGCCCAGCCGACCGTCACCATCCCCGCGCCGAGCCGCATCGGCAGCGTGAACGGCGGCTGCACCTCGGCGTCACCGGCCACCGCCCGGTAGGCGGGCGGCAGCACGTTGGGATTGCCGGTGGTCCACACCACGATGGCCCCACGGGCGTGCAGATCGCCGAGATCGATCCACGGCGCCCGCACCGGCCGGCCGTCGATCAGCACGCGCGGATGCTCCGGCGCATAGTGGCCGATGTTGCCGCCGTCCCACATCGTACCGACGACATAAGCCAGGGGCTTGCCGGTCATGGCGCGATAGCGCCGCGACATTTCCGCGCCCAGCCGCTCGCCCGGATAGAGCACCGCGACATAGCGCGAGCGATAGCGCGGAATCACGTCGTAAGCGGCGACGAAGGCGATGGCCGTGCAGATGAAGATCGTGCCCCACAGGAACACGATGCGGCCGAGCGTGACGCGCTCCAGCGCCCTCGCGTTGAGCACGATCCAGAGGCCGAGGAACAGCCACAGCGGATAGCCCCACATCGCCACCGTGCCGCGGCCGGTCACAACCGACATCAGCACGACCGTGAGCGCCGGCCCGAGCGTCAGCAGCGTGACGATGCGCCGGTCGAAGGCATCGGCCATCGCGTCGCCTTTGCCGCCGTTGACGTCGCGGCGCAGATAAGGCGCGGCAATGATCAACGACGGAATGAGAAAGCCGAGCTGCGACACCAGGAATTTCGGCGGCTGGATCAGATAATCCAGCACGCCGCGGAACGGCACCGCCCGCGCTTCGGCGTACTTGAACGGCAGGAAATCGGCCGCCACGAGCCAGAGCAGATGCGGCGCGGCAATCACAAGCGCGACGGCTGCGGCGATGTAAGGACCCGGCGTCGAGAGCGAGCGGCGCGCGTCACGGTCGATCAAGGCGAACAGAACGAGTGGCGCCGCCAGCACCACGACAAAGTACTTGGCCCACAGCGCCATGCCGATGGCAAAGCCGAGCAGCAGCCAGTGCACCAACCGGCCGTTGCGCAGCGCCGCCCAGTAGCAAAAGCCGGCCAGCGCCCAGAACGGAAGCTGGATCACGTCGTGATTGAACTTCGGCGCGGTGAACGTGAAATAGTGCAAGCCGTCGATGATCAGGATCGCGACCAGTGCTCCGGTCGCGCCGACCAGACGCCGGGCAAGAGCGAAAACCAGGGCAAAGGCGACGACGACCGTGATCTGCGCCATCAGGTAATAAAACAGGTCCGGCCCGAACATCCGCCAGACCGCCTCCACCATCCACCACGGCAAGGGCGGCAGCTTGTCGTAACCGAGTTGCCATTCGCGGCCGTACACCAGGGCTTCGATAAGATCGAGCGGCAGGTTGCGGAAGAACAGTGCCGGCAGCACCGTCCAGACCACGACATGCAGCGCCAGAAACGCTGCGAAGGCGCTGCCCGGGCGGCGCTCGATGGCGGCGGCGATATTGTTCATGGCGCCTTGGTCATGACGGATGGGCTTTCCGGCGGCTGGCTCGCGCTTATACGGCCAAATGCCGGCGGTCGCGAGGCGCGGTTCCCGCCTCGCTTAAGAACCTCGGCACACCAAGCGTCTTGCGTCCCGACCGGCCGTCATGGACATTGACTGCGTTTGGGCGAATCACCGTTCGGACCAGGGATATCGATGTCGCGCGCCGGGGCCACATTCATCGTGCTTTGCATGGTGCTGATCGCCGCCTGCGCCGGCGCGGTGCTCTACCTGCTCGCCGGTTTGAGCGGAGCCGAATCGACCGTCGTTGCCATCGCCGCCCTGACCGGGCTTGCGGTCTACAACGCGGTCACAACCCGAATGCCCGACCGGCCCGATCTCGACCGGCAAATCGCCGACCTCGCCCACCACCTCACCGATCTCGGCCGGCGGACCGCCATCCTGGAGGATCAGGCGCGAAGGCATGCCGACGGCGCCGAAGCGGCGGCGCGCACGGTCGCGGCTCCGATCGCCGACGAGCTTGGCGAGCTTGGCACGCTGGTCAAGCAACTCGCCGAAACAGTGGCACTCCAGGAGCTTGAATTCGCCAACGGCGGGGGCGCCAACGCCTCCGTTCGCGATCCGCTCGGCTACGGCGGCGAGGTGCAAGTGACCGGCTCGGCGCCGTTCGAACCGCCGGTCGCGGCGGCCAACGATTCCGCGCCGCAAGCCGATACGATCGAGACCGTTCGAAATGCCATCGATGCCAACCGCATCGAGCTCTATCTCCAGCCCATCGTCACATT
>JAFKKQ010000431.1 GCA_017304505.1 Hyphomicrobiales bacterium
GCTTTGGGCCTTGCGGGCGGCGGTCGGGACCCGTCCGGTCATCGCCGCCACCTCGACGCATCCGGGCGAGGAAACGGCGCTGGTCGATGTGCACCGGCGGCTCAAGCACAGCTTTCCCGGCCTCCTCACCGTGCTCGCGCCGCGGCATCCCGAGCGCGGTCCGGGTGTGGCTGAGATTGCGAGAGTCGCCGGCCTTCAGTTCGCGTTGCGGTCCAATGGCGCGTTGCCGAATGCCGAAACCGATATCTACGTTGCCGATACGCTGGGTGAACTGGGCCTGGTCTACCGGATCGCTCCCATCGTCTTTATCGGCGGCTCCCTGGTCGGTCATGGCGGACAGAATCCCATCGAAGCCGCCAAGCTTGGCGCCGCGATCCTGCACGGGCCGCATGTCTGGAACTTCGCCGAAATCTACGCGGCGCTCGATGCCGCGGGTGGCGCCGAACTGGTCACCGACGCCGGCAAGCTGACCGTGCGGATCGGCGCATGGTTGAAGGATACCCCGGCGCGCACCAAGGTGGCGCAGACGGGTCTGAAGGCGATGGACACATTGGCCGGTGCGCTGGAGCGCACGATGTCGGCGCTCGATCCATACCTGATGCAGTTTCGCCTGGAGCAGCGGAACGGGCAGGACCACAAACAGGGCAAAGCGGGCGATGCGTGAGCCGGCTTTCTGGTGGCGCCCGGCCGGTCTGGCGGCCGGTCTGTTGTCGCCATTGGCTGCGGTTTACGGCGCCGTTGCGGCGCGGCGGATGGCGCGACCGGGGCACGACGTGCAAGTGCCTGTTGTCTGCATCGGCAATCTGACGCTCGGCGGCGCCGGCAAGACGCCGACCGCGATGGCCGTGGCGCAGCTTTTGAAAACGACCGGCCGCCGGCCGTTCGTGCTCAGCCGCGGCTATGGCGGCGCGCTCAAGGGCCCGGTTCAGGTCGATCCCGCGAGCCACGACGCGGCCGGCGTCGGAGACGAACCGCTCTTGCTGGCAAAGATCGCGCCGACCGTCGTGGCGCGTGACCGGCTTGCCGGCGCCGCGGCAGCGCGCGCGAACGGTGCCGATGTTATCGTCATGGACGATGGCTTCCAGAATCCAGCACTGAACAAAGACCTTGCGATCCTGGTTGTGGATGGCCGGCGCGGCATCGGCAACGGCAAGGTCTTTCCGGCCGGCCCGCTGCGTTCGCCACTGGACGACCAACTCGGCTGCGCTCATGCGATGATCGTGATCGGGCCGGGGAACGCGGGCGACCGGATGGCGGCCGTGGCCGAAAGGCGGAAACTTCCGGTGTTTCGCGCCACGCTCGAGCCGGATCGGCAGGCGCTCGACGCGCTCAAGGGCCAGCCGGTGCTGGCCTTCGCCGGGATCGGCGATCCCGAGAAGTTCTTTGCGACGTTGCGCGATGCCGGCATCGAGGTGCGGGCGCAGCGCGTCTTCCCCGACCATCACCGCTATCGCCGCAACGAGGCGCGCGACCTGATCGCGCACGCCGAGCGCGAAGGGCTTGTTCCCGTCACCACAGAGAAGGATGAGGTGCGGCTTGCCAAGCAGGACGATCTGGCGGCGCTCGCCGGTCTTGCCCGGATGTTGCCGGTGCGGCTCAAGCTTGCCGATGGCGATGCATTTGGAGACTTTGTATTGCGCGCGGTGCGCTGACCGCGCGCGTCGCCTCTACGTCACTTGCTCCGCTGCGAATTCATCCGGAGCATCACCGCTTCGGGCGAAGCGTAGGGTTCCTGCAAGTCCACGCTCCAGTATTTCAACTCCTCGAGCGGGATCGGCACGCCGGTGACGGCGCAGCGCACGAACGCGCCGGGCCGCACAATGCGGAAATCGCCGTCGAGGAACTTGACTTCGGCCTCTCCCGCCATTGGCGACGGGCGATCGGAACGGTTCAGCACATCGGTTCTCCATCGGCGCGGCGGCGGCACCGGTCTTGGGCATGCGGTTGGGCGGCGTCTAGGCTCAAGATAGTCACTCGTCCGGGCCTGCGGAACCCGTCAGCCGCCACTGCATGACTGCCCATCGGCGGCGTCTGCGCTCTAAAGATCGAACACGGCGACCGCGCGGATCGGCGATCCGGTTCCGCCGCGCCACTTCATCGGCAGGCCGATGAAGGTGAACGGGCCCTTGCCGAGAAGCGCTTCAAGGTTGCACAGGCTCTCGATGTGGGTGATGTCGAGTTCGAGGCAGGCTTTGTGCACCAGCGAATTGACGATGCCTTCGGGGCCGGGCCGCATCGAGTCGATGCCGAAATGCACGACGCCCTGTTTCGCGAGCCATTCGGTCGCCGCCACGTTCACACCCGAGTTGTCGGTTGCGTATTCCTTGCGTGGGAACGTGCGCTCGTGGTGACCCGTGCAGAGCAGCACCGTTCCGTTCTTCGGGACCGGTGCACCGGCCTTCTTCACGGCGGCCTCCAGATCCTCCGGCGTGATCTCGGCCTTGGGTGCGATGTGGCGCAGGTCGATGCAGATGCCGGGAACGATGCAATTTTCCAGCGGATATTCGTTGATCGGCGTGCCGTTCTTGCCGAAGTGGCGCGGGGCGTCCATATGGGTGCCGCCGTGATCGGGCATGGAGAAGAACATCACGCTGTTGCCCTGGACGTTGCCGGAATCGGCGAACGCCTCCTCGTGGGTCTTCCAGATGCCGTGGATGATGGGGGGCTGGCCCGGATAGCTCGGGGTGCGATGGTAAAGCTCCCGGCTGAGGTCGACGATCTTCACGCTTCAAGTCCTCCATTGGGATGGGCGGGGTTGGCGGCAATCTACGATGCCGCAGGCGGCCCCGTCTAATCCCTGAGGATCGGTTTAAGCGGGCGGATGAAAGCCGCCACCGCGAGGCCGGCCAGCGCCGCGATGACAGCGGTCATCAGGAAAAAATGGCTCTTGGCCATGCCCGACCAAAGGCTGCCGAGATATCCGGCGAGCAGGTTGCCGGTGAAGCTGGTGGCCAGCCACACGCCCATCATCATCGACACGGCGCGCGCGGGGGCGACCTTGGTCACGAGCGACAGGCTGGTTGGCGACAAATAAAGCTCGCCGATGGTCAGCACGACAAAATACGCCGCGAGCCAGAGCCAGCTCGCCCTGCCGTCGCCGGCCGCGAGCGCGGCGGCGAACAGGATCAGGTTGGCCGCTGCCACCCCTAAACAGCCGCAAGCCATCTTGGTGACCGTCGAGGGCTCGCGGCCCTTCGCCGCCTGCCGCCGCCAGAGCGCCAGCACGAACGGCGTGAAGGCGAAGATCATGAACGGGTTGAGCGCCTGGAACCAGGTGACGGGAATTTGCCAGGACCACGTCAGCAGGCTGACGGTGCGATCCGTGGAGCCATCGGCCCACAGCACGATGGTGTTGCCCTGCTGCTCGTAGGTCGCCCAGAAGAACGTCACCGGCAGCGCCAGCAGGACGAGTGCGCCCATCGCGCGCCATTCGTCGCGGCCGAACGGCAGCGCCTTGTCTGCCGTCGAGAGGCGGCTGCGGGCATCGGGCGGCAACGCCGGCGCGGCGAACAAATAGATCGCGAGCCCGAGCGTCATGCCGACGCCGGCCGCGGCAAAACCGTAGTGCCAGCCGAACTCTTCGCCGAGCGTGCCGCACACCAGCGGCGCGAGGAACGCGCCGAGGTTGATACCGACATAGAAGATCGAGAAGGCGCGGTCGCGGCGCGCGTCTCCGGGCGCATAGAGCCCGCCGACCTGGGTCGAGATGTTGGGCTTGAATGCGCCGTTGCCGAGAATGAGGACAAGCAGCGCCAGCAGGAACAGCGGCTGGAACGCCATCATGAAATGGCCCGCGGCCATCAGCGCCGCGCCGATGACAACGGTGCGGCGCTGGCCCAGCACGCGGTCGGCCAAAAGCCCGCCGAGGATCGGCGTGAAGTAAACCAGCCCGGTGTAAAGGCCGTAGATCTGCGATGACAGCGGCTGGATATCGAGCGGGCCGAACAGGGATTCGAGCGCGCCCTTGAGCGTCGCGAAGCCGATGACAGCTTCCACTTGGTCCGGCTGGAGGAGGTACTTCACCATGTACAGCACGAGCAGCGCGCGCATGCCGTAATAGGAGAAGCGCTCCCACATCTCGGTCGCGAACAGGTAGGTCAGCCCGCGCGGATGCCCGAACAGGTCGCCGGATTGTTTCGATATCGTGGGTGACGCGGACGTCATGTCGTGGCCGTGCTTCTCCCTCGCAAGCGGTGGAGAGGTTAGCACTCCGCCATTAGCCGAACAGGCTGCCTTGATCCGCGCCGCCGCTTGAGCCGCCGCTCGATCCACCGCCGGTGCGGCGCTTGGCTTTGCGCTGCTTTGGCGTTGTCGAACCGCCGCCGGCGGGCGACGCGGCGCTTCCCCGCACGCTTTCGGCGGTGGCATCGACGCAGCCGTCGCTGAATTCAATGTCGAGCGCCATGCCGGGGTGCACGGCCGCAACCGAGCGCAGCGGATGCCCGCCGGCGTCGCGCACCAGGGCAAAGCCGCGTTCGAGCACACTTTGATAGGAAAACGCGCGCAGCAATTGATAGGAGCGCTCCAGCCGTGCCGCGTGCACGGCGATCAACGCGAGTGTCGCGCGCCGCGATCGGTCGGCCAATGCGGTGATGCGATCGCGGCCGCGGGAGATCTGCGTGAGCTGCATTTCGCGATAGGTCTTGCGTGCGGTGCGCAGCCGTTGCGCCGCAGCCTCGTAGCGCTCGCGGACAGAGTCGAAGAGGCGCA
>JAFKKQ010000432.1 GCA_017304505.1 Hyphomicrobiales bacterium
GACCTGCCGACCGGCCGGCGCCCGGAATCGAGGCCGGCGGCCGCATCGACTCGTCGAAATAGCCGAGCGCCTGACTCTCGCCCAGTTCGGAGATCTTCAGCGGAAAGTCCATGCCGCAGACGCCGGCACCCTCCACCGGCGAAATCTTGACGACGCCGGGGCCTTCGCGGACCGTGCCGGAGTTGAGGCACGCAAGCTCAGCCTCGCGCCGCCACGGCGCGCGCTCGGCGTATTGCAGGAAACTGCGTCCGCATCCGGCCAGGGTCACCAGGATCACGGAGCCGCCGATCAACCAACGCACGCGACGCGACATGCGCGGACAATGCGAACAATCCCGTTAAAGAGTCTTCAATGCTAACCGCGCGGGTATGGTGAACGGATGGTATCCGCGGGCCTTGATCCGCCGACGCCTTCGGGCCACAACATTCCCGCGACGCCGGGGCACGGGAATGGAACGCAAGACCAACAAGACCGACAAAACTCAAGTGACAATCGCAACCGCAATGAACGGCGCCGCGTAATGTTGTCCGCCCTCGATCTCGCCCGCCGCATCGAGGCCGGCGAACTGACGCCTGCGCAACTGATCGAACAATGCGCCGAGGCCATCGCCAAACGCGAAGGCGAGATCGGCGCCTTCGTCAATCTCGACGTCGATGGCGCGCGCAAGGCAGCCGCCGCCGATGGTATCGGGTCGAAGCCGCTGCGCGGCCTGCCGGTGGCGCTGAAGGACATCTTCGACACCGCGGACATGCCGACCGAGTACGGCTCCAAGGTCTATCCGAATTATCGGCCGAAGGCGGACGCCTCGCTGGTGGCGATGATCCGGCGCGCCGGCGGCATCGCGTTCGGCAAGACCGTCACCACCGAATTCGCCCATACCGATCCGGGCAAGACGCGCAATCCGCACAACCTCGCGCATACGCCGGGCGGCTCGTCGTCGGGCTCGGCGGCCGCCGTCGCGGCGGGCTTCGTGCCGGTCGCGACCGGCAGCCAGACCGGCGGCTCGGTGATCCGGCCGGCGAGTTTCTGCGGCGTTGCGGGCTTCAAGCCGTCCTACCGGCTGCTGCCGACCATCGGCATGAAATGCGTGTCCTGGCACCTCGACACCGCCGGCCTGTTCGCCGCGACCGTTGCCGACGTCGCTTATGCCGCGGCCACAATCGGCGACCGCGACCTGCGCGTCGACCGTGGATCGCCGGCCTCGCCGCGGATCGGCGTGTTGCGGGAGCACCCGTGGCCATCGGCCTCGACCGACATAAGCGCGGCGCTCGACACCGCGGCGCGGGCCGCCGGCGCGGCGATGGCGCGGGTGAAGGACATCCGGCTGCCGCCGGTCCTTGCGGCGGCGTTCCGCGCGCACGCCACGATCCACAGCTACGAGACGGCGCGCTCGCTTGCCTCCGAATACGAGCGTTCGAAGGATCTGCTCGGCAGGGGCATCCGCGAACTGATCGAGGCCGGCTGGGCGGTCACCGCCGACGCCTACGACGACGCCCGCCGCACCACCAGCCAGGCTCGCCGCGCGCTCGCCGACATGATGGCCGACATCGACGTGATCCTCTCGCCCTCGGCGCCGGGCGCCGCGCCGAAGGGACTGACGTCGACCGGCAACTCGACCTTCAACCGGCTATGGACCTTGATGGGTACGCCGTGCGTGAACGTGCCGGGACTCACCGATCACAGCGGCTTGCCGCTCGGCGTTCAGGTCATCGGCCGGTTCGGCACCGACCGCGCGACGCTTGAGGCGGCCTTGTTCGTCGAATCGGCGCTGGCCCGGCGGGACTGAAATCGGCGCATAATTTCTCGCTCCGGTTGCATATTCCCAGAAAAATTTTCAGCGCGTGCATCGCACACGGTGCCGCTTTGCCCGCCCAATATCCGGCTTTTATGAGGAAATACATATCGTTATGTCGGAATGCCATTTCGGGGAACGGTTTTGCAATGCAGCACGTTTGCCCCTTCGGACTAAAGGAGGGGTCTGCTAGATTCTTGGTGCTCGAACTGAGGGAGGCCAACAGTGGACCTGACCTTGAGACTCAATCTCCTCGCGGTGTGCGCGGCGATCGCTTTCGTCAGCGCGGTTCTGCTGGGCGCATTTTGAGTTGAGGTTGCCCCTAAGATCGAACAGCCGTTAAACGGCTCACGTTCCAGCACCGGAGGGCTTACCCCCTCCGGTGTTTTCGTTTCAGTGCGCTGACCGAAAACTCGCCCAAGAACTCGCCACTGTCATTCCGAACGCCACGACAGTGGCGATCCAGAATCCAGAGGCAAGCCTCTTGTTCGTGTCTGGATTCCGGGTTCGCTCGCTTAAGCGAGCGCCCCGGAATGACGACCGAGAGGCTTTGCCGTTTCCAGGCGCAATGTTTTCGCCCGGTCATTCCGGGCCGGCTGGCAGCCGGACCCGGAATCCAGAGGCGGATTCAGAACCCGTTTCTAGATTCCGGCTCGCGCGCCCGGAATGACCGGACCCTGCCGGATTTCACGCCGCCTGCTTCACCATCGGACGCAGGCCCAGCATGTGGCAGATCGCGTAGACCAGGTCGGCGCGGTTCATCGTGTAGAAGTGGAAATCGGTGATCCCCTGCCCGACGAGATCGAGCACCTGCTCGGCCGCCACCGCCGCGGCCACGAGCTTGCGGGTCGCCACATCGTCGTCGAGCCCGTCGAAACGCTCGGCGAGCCAGCGCGGCACCGACGCGCCGCAACGCCCGGCAAAGCTCTTGGTCTGCTTGAAGTTCTGCACCGGCAGGATGCCCGGCACGACCGGAACGTTGATGCCGCGCGCGCGCACCCGGTCGAGATAGCGGAAATAGTGGTCGTTCTCGAAAAAGAACTGGGTGATCGCGCGGTCCGCCCCGGCATCGACCTTGGCCTTCAGCATGTCGATATCGGCGTCGACCGACGGGCTATCCGGGTGCTTCTCGGGGTAGGCCGCGACCGACACGTCCATGTCGGTGGCGCACTTGATGCCATCGACCAGATCGGCGGCGTTGCGATAGCCGCCCGGATGCGGCGCGTAGCGCTCCCCGGCTCCGCCGGTGGGATCGCCGCGCAGCGCCACGATATGGCGCACGCCGGCATCCCGATAGGAGCGGATCACAGCATCGACCTCGCCGCGCGTCGCCGCCACGCAAGTCAGATGCGCGGCCGGCATCAGCGCCGTCTCAGTCGCGATCCGGCGCACCGTGGAATGCGTGCGCTCCAGCGTCGAGCCGCCCGCTCCGTAGGTGACGGAGACGAAGCTCGGCGCAATCGGCTCGAGCCGGCCGATCGCCTCCCAGAGCGTTTGCTCCATCTCCGCGGTCTTGGGCGGAAAGAATTCGAACGAAACCCGGATCCCTGGTCTCATCAGGCAACCTCTCGCACATCGTTGGCGATTTGGATTCTCGTGTCGCGCGCCAGCCACAACGACACCGCGATGATGCCGTCCGAGCCCGGCTCCGGCGGCAGGCTCTTGTGCATCGTGACGTCGAGGCCGGCGGCGCCAAGCCATTGCGTCACCGTCTCGGGCGTGAAACCCAGGCGACGATGGGCGTGCTCCTCGCGCAGGAATTCGAGATCGTGCGGCGCGAAGTCGACCACCAGAAGCCGGCCGCCCGGCGCCAGCACGCGCGCCGCTTCGTGAATCGCGCGGCCGCCGTCGTCGAGGAAGTGCAGCACCTGATGAATGATGACGACATCGAACGAGCCGGCCGGCACCGCGAGATCGTAGATGTCGCCCTGCCGCACGCTGCAATGGCGCAGGCCGGCGCGCTCGATGCGCGCGCGCGCCAGGAGCAGCATGTCGAGCGAAAGGTCGACACCCAGCCCGCGCTCGACCTCGGGACCGAACATTTCGAGGATGCGGCCGGTGCCGGTGCCCAGATCGAGCAGCGAGCGGAACGGCCGGTCGGCCAGCGCGTCGCGGATCGCGCCCTCGACCGCTTCGTCGGCGACGTGAAGCTGGCGGATGCGATCCCATTCCGCCGCGTGCGCTCGGAAGTAATCCTGCGCGGCGGCGGCGCGCGCCGCCCGCACGGCGCTGAGCCGGTCGCGATCGCGTGCGATGATCGGGTCGTGCGGATCGAGCCGCGCGATCAGCGCGCGCGCCAGTTCGGCGTTGCCGCCCGCTTCGGCGAGGCGGAAGAACGCCCAGGCCCCTTCGCGGAAACGCTCAACCAACCCGGCCTCGACCAGGAGCCGGAGGTGGCGCGAAATGCGCGGCTGCGACTGGCGCAGAATGTCGGTCAGGTCGGACACGGTCAGTTCGGCTTCGCCGACAAGCGCGAGGATGCGCAGCCGCGTCTCCTCGCCCGCCGCCTTCAAGGCGGCATTGAGGGAGTCGAACGACAGATAGGCGGCCTGGTTCATGGAATACGGCTCATGGGATGTATCCCACCATATAAAGATATCTTTATACCTCGCGGCCAATGAAGGCAAGTGCGGCACCCGCAGGTGGGTGCCGCACCCGCAGGTGCCATGTCCGCGCTCGACGCGGACAACGATTGGAGAGAGCTGGCAGGCTTGGTAATCTTACCGGATAACACTACTTTTAATTGAAAATATACAATCACACAATCAAAGATAAGTTCGCCTCCGTCGGGACAATGACGCCCCGAAATTGATGGAGGAACACCATGAAGCATCTCGTCATGATCGCCGCGGTTGGCGCGGCCCTGGTCTGCACACCGGCCTTCGCAGGCGGCAGGAACGCGCTCAACATCGGGCGGTCTGGTCGGCACGTTGCTCGGCTCGAACGGCCGCGGTCACGGCAGCACCGGCATCGCCACCAATATCAGCGTGACCACCGGCAAGAGCGGCGTGCTCGGTCTGCTGCTCGGCAACAGCCGCGGACACGGCGGATACGGCGGCAGCCATCACGGCGGCTGGTAAGGCATCCGCGGTGACGGGCCTGCCACCGGGCTCGTCACCGAGTTCTTGCGGGCAATGGGCGGCTCACGTGCCGCCCATTGTGCATCATGCGATGTCGAATTCGGCGCGCGCGAGAAGCGTTTGGTCAGCGAAAGCGAGATCAGCCCGCCGTCGACCGGCTCGCCGTTGAGCGCCGTCGCATTGATGCGCAACAGCTCCGCGCCGACCGACCAGTCCTCCGCCAGCGCGTATGTTGCGGTCACGCCATAGGCCAGCATGTCGGCGGCAAACGGCGAGTCGAGATAGGCCGTGTGCAGCGTCCGCGCCAGCGCGCCGAACGTCCAGCGCTGATCCGGAGCCCAACTCAGCTTGACGAACTGGCTTGCCGAAATGGTGATCGGCGAAATCGGAAACGTGGTTTCGCCGGCGAAGCGTCTGGCGCCGAGATCGAGCGTCCAAGCACCCACGGTCCTGCTCACAGCGACGTCGTAGAGCGTCTCGCGCACCTTGGAGAAATCCGGGTCGTGCCAGTTGCCGTAGAACCGCGAGATCGACGCCGCGACGGAGAACCCGTCACCGGCATAACGATAAAACAGGAACGGCTCGATGCGTTCGTTGTCGCGACGAAAGCCGAACAAATCCAGCCGCTCGGCATAGCGCGTGCCGGAGAGATTGAGCGACGCACCGAATTCCGCGTTGCCGATCGCCATCGTCGCGCCGGGGATCAAAACAGCGCGGCCATAACGCTGATCGTTCGGCAGAAAATCGACCAGGATCGCGTTGGTTTCGTTCAACGTCGTGTAATGCGCTTCGGCGGCGAGAAAGGGCCGCAGCGTCCACCCGGTCCATTGCGCGCGCACGCTCTGCGCGGCGTCGAACGAGCGCAGCGTCGCGCTGCGAACGGTCTGGATGCTGCTCGACGAGCGCAGCGACCAGCCGTCGAAGGCCGTGCTCTCGGCCTTGAGCACGAGCCGGTAGCGCTCCGACGGATCGAGGTGCCGCGCCGCATATTCGGTGCGCTCGATCTCGCCGACGAGACCCGCTTTGCCGTCGCTCCGCTCGCGGCCGACGGCAAAAGCGCCGTCGAGCCCCACGAATGCGCTCGGCTTCGCACCGGGAAACAAGGTCGGATTGGCGTCGATGCCGCCGCGCAGCCGGACCGATCCCAGCGCCGCGTCGCCGGTCAGATCGTCAGCCACATCGCCA
>JAFKKQ010000433.1 GCA_017304505.1 Hyphomicrobiales bacterium
CCGACCACTGCTTCACCGGCGAATACCCGACCGGCCTCACCGACCAGACCGGCGAGCAGCGCCAGCCGCGACAACTCTCGCTGCTGGCCGAAGCGGGATGAAGCCACAGCCTGAAGCTTTGTCATGTTGAGGCTTGAATAAATCAAGCCAACAACGCGAGTTGCGGCAACTCACTCCGCTGCAATCAGCCCTGAAGCCGAATGGTTCGTGTATGTCTTCCAGGTCGGCCGATAGCTTTCGTCCGCCTGATTGCCCCACGTCACCCAACCCTTGCGGGTTCCCCGCCCAAAAAGCTCTAAAAACGGCCCGGGGCTGCACGCTTCTATGATGTCGTATTGCTCATCCGGCTTGCGTGAATGCTCACGCTTCCGCGTCGCCAGGAAGTTCACTTGGCTGCGACCGGGTGCGAGTGTGCGCGCATTCCTGCCACGCACGCCGAATAGCACCAGCTCGGTAACATTGCGGAAATAAAATCCGACCCCGCGCCCGTCAGGACCGCCATCCTTGCGGATCTTGTGCCAGACCAGATTGGATTTGTAATTAAAGCCCCACGCTCTCATCACCGCCAATCCTTCCGGCAAGAGGGCATTGGGACACCAAAGATAAAGATGAGCTGTCGGCGCAGCGATCTGTCCAACCGGCATCTCTGCAATTTCGTTCAGCTTCATCGTGCCGTAACGCGCGAGGCGTTTGTGCTCGGGTGCAACCTTTCCGGTCTTGTTGACAAACTGCCAGGGTGGATCGGCAAGGATCGTGGCAAAGTGGCGTTGTCCAGCGAAACGTAAAAGATCGTCGGCTGCCGTCATTGGGTCAGTCCTCGACATAGCAGGCCTCCCGAATTCCGAAGACAACGACGGGACATCCGCCGCCGCTTCCGCCGTCAAGCCGCGGCAGGAGTTTCGCCATGTGGGTCGTGGAATTTCCAAAGCTCGCTCCCCTGCCAAGCCTGTTGAAAATCCGCTGAAGTTCCGAACATCGGGTAATAATGACACCAGCATCGATCGCTCGCAGATCGAACAACAGACGAAAGTTATTCAGGTCGCGGTCAAAAAACGGATCCTTGTTGTTCCACTCGACTTCCAGCGCAACGCGATTTTTGTAGCAGTCGACCTTGTGGGTCGGAGTGACAAATTCATGGTCGTCCACGACAATCTTGGTATCGAACTTCTTTTCCACCCAGCCCAGCTTGGTGAAATGCGTGTCCAGCCTTCCGGCGATCAACCCCTTTGACCCTCCTGGTTTCAACACCTCGCTTTTCAGCAGGGTGAAGCCACGCAAAACTTCGACGATATCCGCCCATTCGTCGGGATGTGCCGCAGACAGGATTGCCAAGCCATTGCGCCATTCGCGAACCTCGAAACGAGACTCAATGTCTACGGAGACGATGGGATGATTCGTCATTCCTCTATTGTTCCCGAACGGCGCGGCGTAGGAACCACTTTATAATGTTCTCTATATGTTCTCAATAGCTTTTTCTTGATTTTATTCCTAAACAAGCGCACTTCTTGCCTCACGAACATGGGCAGAGCGCGGGTTAAACTAGTTCGCCAGCCATTTTAAAATTGGGATATGCCCTGGTCTGGCCGGGGCTTGTCCTCACCGTCCACCGCTTTACAACGACGCGAGCTTAGCAACGTCGGCCTCGTGCCGCCCGACCATCGAGAACCGGCATGACCAAACCCCTCGCCAACCGTATCGCCCTCGTCACCGGGGCCTCGCGCGGCATCGGCTATGCCACCGCCGTCGCACTCGCCAACGAGGGCGCGCATGTGGTCGCGACGGCGCGGACCACGGGGGGCCTCGAAGAACTCGACGACGCGATCAAGGCCGCCGGCGGCACGGCGACGCTCGCCCCGGTCGATATGCGCGACTACGACGGCATCGGCCATCTCGCCGCCGCGCTGAACGAGCGCTACGGCAAGCTCGACATCCTGATCGGCAACGCGGCGCTGGTCGGCTCGAACTCGCCGCTCGACCATTACGAGCCGAAGGAATGGGACGATGTGCTGGCGGTCAACGTCAGCGCCAATTGGAATCTCATCCGCCACATGAACGCCCTGCTCCGCCGCTCCGATGCCGGACGCGCGGTGTTCGTCACCTCCGGCGCGGCATCGAACCCGCGCGCTTACCGCGGTCTCTACTCGACCACCAAGGCCGCGCTCGACGCGCTGGCGCGGACCTACGCCGCCGAGACGGTCTCAACTCCGGTGCGGGTCAACCTGTTCAACCCGGGGCCGACGCGCACGCGGATGCGCGCGGCCGTCATGCCCGGCGAAGATCCGATGACGCTGCCGCCGCCGGAAGACATCGCCGCCGCCATCGTGCCGCTGTGCCTGCCGACCTTCAAGGAGACCGGCAAGCTTTACGATTTCCGCGCCGGAAAGCTGTTGTCGTTCCGCGCGCCGGCTTGATCGCCACCGGCCGCTCAGCGCCGCCGCTTTCGTCCCGCGAACGGGTTTTCCTTCTCGCGCAGCGTCAGGCGGATCGGCGTGCCGGGCAGATCGAAGGCATCGCGCAATTCGTTGATCAGATAGCGGCGATAGGTGGCCGGCACGGCCTCGGCGCGATTGCAGAACAGCACGAAACTCGGCGGCCGCGCTTTGGGCTGCGTCATGTAATTGAGGCGGATGCGCCGCCCCGAAACGGCCGGCGGCGGATGCGACGAGATCACGTCGGCGAGCCAGCGGTTCAACTCGGCGGTCGGCACGCGCTTGTTCCAAACCTCGTGGATGTCGACGACGGCTTCCATCAGCCGGTCGAGGCCGTCACCCGTGAGCCCCGACACGCCGATCACCGGAACACCCTTGACCTGCGACAGCCGCTCGTCGGCCTGTTCGCGCAGCATCGCGATGCCGCCGGCGCCGTGCCGGCTGAGGTCCCACTTGCTGATGCCGATCACCAGAGCGCGGCCCTCACGCTCGACCAGATCGGCGATGCGCTGGTCCTGCTCCTCGAACGGATGCTCGACATCCATCAACAGCACCACGACCTCCGCAAAGCGGATGGCGTTGATGGCGTCGGCAACCGAGAGTTTCTCCAGCTTTTCCTGCACCCGCGGCGGCCGCCGCAGACCCGCCGTGTCGTGCAGGCGGAAGGAACGGCCTTGCCACTGCAGATCGACCGCGATGGTGTCCCGGGTGAGGCCCGCTTCCGGTCCCGTCAGCATCCGGTCTTCGCCGATGAGCCGGTTCACCAGCGTCGACTTGCCGGAGTTCGGCCGCCCGACGATGGCGACACGAATGGGGCGTGAAGGCTCGGTGGCATCTGCCTGAGCGTCGTCTTTCGTGCGCCCGGCGGTTTCGTTCGGCAGCGCCGCACGCAGCGCCTCGAACAGATCGACGAGTCCCTCGCCGTGTTCAGCCGAGATCGCGACCGGCTCGCCAAGGCCCAGCGCATAGGCTTCGAGCACGCCAGCCGTACTCGCCTTGCCCTCCGCCTTGTTGGCCACGACGATGGTGGGCTTGCCGGAGCGCCGCACCAGATCGGCGAAAGCGCGGTCGTCGGGCACCGGCCCGGTCTTGGCGTCGAGCAGAAACAGCACGGCATCCGCCTGCTCGATTGCAGCCCGAGTCTGCGCCAGCATCCGCCCGGACAAGCTCTCCGCGGCGCCGCCTTCGAGGCCCGCCGTGTCGATGATGGTGAAGTCGAGATCGCCCAGCCGCGCCTGGCCCTCGCGCCGGTCGCGGGTGACGCCTGGCCGATCGTCGACCAGCGCCAGCCGCCGGCCGACCAGCCGGTTGAACAGCGTCGACTTGCCGACGTTCGGCCGCCCGATGATCGCGACGGTGAAGCTCATATCCCGATGCTCATGCGTATGGGATGCCCTGCTTTGGCGGGGCATGACAAGCCAAGGGGCGCGAATGGCGCGAATAATGTCAGCGCTGGAAGCTTCCCGGGCGCGGCGGGTCGGGCCACGGCGACGCAGGCTGAGCGGGCGCCGACTGAGGCGTCGTCTGCTGGGGCGTCGGCCAGGGGGACGCCGCCGGCTGAGATTGACCCGCGGGCGCCGGGGCCGGCCAAGACGTTGCCGGCTGCTGCTGTGCGGCAGGTGCCGGCGCACGCTGCACCGGCGCGGCGGCCCGTTGCGGTTTGGGCTTCGGTTTCGGCTTTGGTTTGGCCTTCGGCCTGGGCTTCGGCTGCTCGGGTGGGGTCTGCGCCACTTGCGGCTGCGGCTCGGCCGGCGGCTGATAGCCCTTCACCAACTCGGGTGGCACACCTTCCGGCACGCCCGGAACGCCGCCTGGGAACACTTCCTTACGCTCCCCAGGGAGCGGCTTCTTGGGGTTGAACCAATCCGACGGATCGAAGCTCTCGCAACCGGAAACCGTCAGGCTGACAGTCAACAAGGACGCGATCAGGAGAAACCGGCGATAGCGCATCGCGTCCTTCAACCCTTCTTGTCTGCATCCGAGAGGGCCAGCAGCATCTGGACTTGGCCACGGACGCCCGTCGGCGTATCGGCGTCGGCAAGGACCATATCGGACCATTGCTTCATTGCAGCCGCATCCTTGGCACGCCAAGCCGCCAGTGCCAGTGTCGCGCGGGCGCTGTGGCGAAAGGCACGATCGGGCGCGGTCAGGGGCTCAAGCCGCTGCTTGATATCGCTATAGGGCGCCGTATCGACCAGAATCGTCCCGGCACGCAGCGCGGCAAGATCCTGGAACACTTTCCCGATGCTGCTGT
>JAFKKQ010000434.1 GCA_017304505.1 Hyphomicrobiales bacterium
GGATCGTGCCGCGCAGGCTTTGCGACTGTTCCACCGTGAACAGCGGCGGGTGGGTGACCGTCGGATGGGCGATGCCCAGGCGGTCGAGGGCGGCAAACAACTCGTCGGGGGTCAGGGGCATGAATGGGGGATACGGGTGGCGGGATACAATTTCGGGGCGGATGAGAACCGGGTTCCGATTTTGTCCGCAACAGGGCGGTTGGGAAAGGTGATGGGGATGTTTTACCGGCGAACCGTTTGCGCTGCGGTTGCAAAGTCGTAAGGCTTTTGGCTATAGGAACGGCGTCGGCGGCTTCTTCGCCGTCCCCACGGATGCGGGTGTAGCTCAGGGGTAGAGCACGACCTTGCCAAGGTCGGGGTCGAGGGTTCGAATCCCTTCGCCCGCTCCAATGCCAGATTGCTTTGCGGCTGGCCGCCAACGGCGGCACCACACTTCAAGACCGATCACCTCACGGCACATCGTCTTCGCCAACGAGGCCGCCCTCGCCCTCCAGGCGGCCGATCTGCTTCACATCCTGGCGTGTGAACCGCAGGCGAACGCCGGCCCCCATGCCGTCACCCTCGGGAATGAACTGCGCGCCGAAATTCTCAAGCGCGCGCCGGACCGCGTCGGCGGCATCGGCCGCCTCGACAATGGCGCTGCCTCCGGCTTCCATCTGGGCAAGTGTTGCGGGTGCGATGCCGGCGGCCTTGGCCAGTTCGGCCGGGTTGATGCCGGTCAGAGTGCGTGCTGCGGCGATCAACCGGCCCGTCATCTGATCTCCTTTGCCCATCGCGTCGCTCCTGCCATTGAGAGGTTCGTAACCCTAACTCCAAGTTGGGGGCGCCCCGCTCATATCACGATTGCGTGTGGTCCGAACCTGGGCAATAAAACCCACACGGCCGGATGGCGGAGAGGAAACGCACGAGTCGTGCAAGACTCTTAACCCCTGGTTCGATCCCAGGGTCCGGCCTCCATTCTCCAACCTATCGCCCGGCTTCAAGGGCCGTTCCGGAATGCGGAGCGGATTTCGCCGAATTTTTTATCCTCACCCGCTTCAGCCGCTAGGCTTTATCCGATCAGGATCCTGGGCTGTCATTCGCCATTCCACGACCTGCATTTCCACGACCTGCATTTCGGAGACGACCGATGAGCAAATTCACGCGACGGGCTGCACTTGGGACTGCGCTTGGGAGCGCACTTGCCGGCCTGGCGGCGTTATCCGCGCTTTCCGTATCGAGTTTTGCTCAGGCTTCGTATCCGGACCATCCTGTTCGGCTGGTCGTCGGCTTTCCGGCCGGTGGCGTCGGCGATATCACCGCCCGCTTGATCGGGCAGCGGCTCTCCGAGCGGCTCGGCCAGCCTTTCATCATTGAGAACCGGCCCGGCGCCGGCGGCAATATCGGAACTGAAGCTGTCATCCGGGCGCCCGCGGACGGCTACACGCTCTTCCTCGTCAACACCGCGAATGCCGTCAATGCGTCGCTGTACGACAATCTGAGTTTCAATTTCATCCGTGACATGGCGCCGGTCGCGAGCGTTGCCAGTGCGCCCAACGTCATGGAGGTGAATCCGGCGTTCCCGGCGAAGACCGTTTCCGAGTTCATCGCCTATGCGAAAGCCAATCCGGGCAAGATCAACATGGCGTCGGGCGGCATCGGAACACTGGCTCAAATGTCCGGCGAGCTGTTCAAGATGATGACCGGCGTGAACCTGATCCATGTGCCCTATCGCGGCGGCGGCCCCTCGCTCAACGATCTCGTCGGCGGGCAGGTGCAGGTGACGTTCGAGGCCTTGCCGGCTTCGATTGCGCTCATCCGTTCCGGCAAGATTCGCGCCTTGGCTGTCACCACCGCGACGCGCGCGCCGGCGCTGCCGGACATTCCGACCGTTGCCGATACCGTGCCGGGCTACGAAGCGAGTGGCTGGTTCGGCCTTGGCGCTCCGAAGAACACGCCTGCCGCGATCGTCGACAAGCTCAACGCAGAGGTGAAGACGATTCTGGCCGAGGACAGTTTCAAAGCGCGGCTGGCCGATCTCGGCGGCACCGCACTGTCTCTTTCGCCCGCCGACTTCGGAAAGCTGATCGCCGAAGACACCGAGAAGTGGGCGAAGGTGGTCAAGTTCTCCGGAGCCAAACCCCGCTGAGCATCTGCACGCGGGGTTTCAATATCCGGCGGCGAGCGCGCCGCGCGTGCGGGTATCGGCCGCGCCGATCAGGCCGTGCGGCGTCACCATGATCGAGTTGACCGAGGTGAACGGCGGCCACACCGTCACCTTATGGCCGCGCGCCTCCAGCGCCTTGACGATATTCGCCGGGACGCCGGCTTCGACCATCGTCTCGTCCGGCAGCCATTGGTGGTGGATGCGCGGCGCCTGCACCGCCTGCGCGATGCTCATGTGATGGTCGATGACATTGAGCAGCACTTGCAGCACGGCGGTGATAATGCGGCTACCGCCGGGTGAGCCGGTGACGATGTACGGCTTGCCGTGCTTGAGCACGATGGTCGGCGTCATCGACGACAGCGGCCGCTTGTTCGGCCCCGGCTCGTTGGCGGCAAAGCCCACCAGGCCAAAGGCGTTGGGTGCGCCGGGGGCCGCGGCGAAATCGTCGAGCTCGTTGTTGAGCAGCACGCCGGTGCCCTCCGCGACCAGTCCGACACCGTAGCTGAGATTGAGCGTGTAAGTGTTGGCGACGGCGTTGCCGAAGCGGTCCACCACCGAGAAGTGCGTGGTGTTGTTGCCCTCGAAGGCGGCGGGCTCGCCGGCGCGGACCCGGTTCGACGGCGTGGCATGGGCGCGGTCGATGCGGGCGCGCAACGCCGCGGCGTAGCGTTTGGACATCAGCCCCTTGATCGGTACCTTGACGAAATCCGGGTCGCCGAGAAGGTGCGCGCGGTCGGCGTAGGCATAGCGCATCGTCTCGACCAGGAGATGAACCGATTCCGGATCGTTCTTCTTCAGCTTGAAGCCTTCCAGCACGTTGAGCATTTCGATCAGCAGCACGCCGCCGGACGATGGCGGCGGCATCGAGACGATGCGATAGCCGCAGTAGCGGCCGTGCAGCGCCTTGCGCTCGACCGCGTGGTAGTTCTTCAAGTCATCGGCGGTCATCAATCCGCCGGCCGCGCGCACGGCGGCGGAAATCTTGTCGGCGATTGCGCCTTCGTAGAAAGCGCGGGGGCCATGCTGCGCGATGGCGCCGAGCGTTGCGGCGAGATCGGTCTGCACGAACAGCTTGCCGCGCTCGATCAGCGTGCCGTCAGGGTTGAGGAAAATCTTGGCGGAGGACGGCCAGTGCGCCAGGCGCTTGAGCGCCGTCTCCGACGTCCTGTCGAACTCGTCGCCGGCCGGGAAACCGTCGCGGGCGAGCGCGATGGCGGGCTCGATCAGTTGCGCCAGGGTGAACTTGCCGGAGCCGTATTTTTTATGCGCCAGCGTCAGCCCCGCGACCGTGCCGGGGACGCCGACCGCAAGCCCGAGATCGCGCGACTTCGCCGGATCGGCGACGCCTTGCGCGTTGAGAAACGCCTCGCGCGTGGTCGCAGCCGGCGCTGTCTCGCGATAGTCGATGGCGATGTCGCGGCCGGTGGCGGCAAGATGGATCAGCATGAAGCCGCCGCCGCCGATGTTGCCGGCGCGCGGATAGGTCACCGCCATCGCAAAGCCGGTGGCGACGGCGGCATCGACCGCGTTGCCGCCGCGCTTGAGGATGTCGGCGCCGATGCGCGCGGCGCGCGCCTCCTGCGCCACCACCATGCCGTGACGCGCAGTAACCGCTTCGACCGGCGGGATAGGCGAAGACTCCCGCGCGAGGGCGGGGAGTGCGGCGCTCGAGGCGAGCAGCCCGGCAATGAATTCGCGGCGTGTCAGGACAGTCATTGTCTGGTTCGTTCGGCTGGCATCACAGGATGCCGTGCCTCTATCACACCCGGCAGTCCTTCATGATCTCCGGCTTGAACACAAGTCCGTGGCCGGGCCGCTCCGGCGCGGTGATGAAGCCGTCCTTGATCGGCACCGGATCGACGAACAGGTCGGTGGACACGCCCATGTCCTCGATCCAGGCCCCGTTGGGAATCGAGGCCAGCACCTGCACGTTCAGTTCGGGGAACAGATGCGGGGCCATCCGCAGGCCCCAGGTGTCAGCAAGTGTGGCGATCTTGCGCAGCTCGGTAAAGCCGCCGCGCATCGGGTCCGGCTGCAGGATTGGGCAGCGCGGGTTCTCGAAGAACGGCCGCAGGTCGAAGCGGGTGAAGTGTGTCTCGCCGCCGACGATGCGGATCGGCAGCGCCTCGGCGACGCGCATGTAGCCCTTGAAGTCGTCGGCGGGCACCGGCTCCTCCAGCCAGTAGATGTCGTAATCGACGATCTTGCGCCCCTGGTTGATGGCAACGTCCGCGCTCCAGCCCTGGTTGATGTCGATCATGATCGCGATGTCGTGGCCGAGCGCCTCGCGCATGCGCCGCACATTATCGACGTCGCCGGGCAGATCGTCGGTGTGCGCCATCTGCATCTTGATGGCCTTGTAGCCCTGCGACTTGTAGTGCAGCGCCTTGGCGATCATGCCGCCGCCGCCGGAGCCGCGGAAGCAGCCGGAGCCATAGGCGGGGATCTTGGAGCGAACGTGACCCCACAGCCGATGCAGCGGCATATTGGCGCGCTTGCCGATGGCGTCCCACAGCGCGATGTCGAGCGCCGACAT
>JAFKKQ010000435.1 GCA_017304505.1 Hyphomicrobiales bacterium
CCTCGGCGCCCTGCACCATCTGCGCGATCTCTGCGGCGCCAAGGAGGGGCAGCTCTGGCGCCAGGAGGTGCAGAAGCTGATCGACGCCGAGGCCCCGTCGGGCGACCGCCACGACCGCCTCGTCGCGAGTTTCAACCGCGGCTATCGCGGCTTCGCGCAGACCTACCGGACCTGCACGCCGGCGGCGAATGTCGCGATTCGGCGGTATCTCGACGAAGGGCTGAAAATCACCCGCAACATCACGGCGCGCTACGCCAATTAACCACGCGCCCCTGCGCTATTCCTCGCGTTAACCTTTTCGTAGGAAGCGGCTCGCCCGAAACCTCCGTCATGCTAGTTTGCGGTTCGCGTGACGCGCCTGGTGCCGCCCGCGACCGCAACCTGAAGCCATGGAAAGTTCCGGAATATGCAAGGCCTCGATCCCATGCGGAGCGGCTCCGAACACGACGAGAAGCGTCGCGCGCTGGGCTACGTGACGGACGCATGGACGGACGGCCTGCTGGGCGGCCTGGATGGCGACTGCCTCGCGCAGGCGTGCCTTTTCACGGCTTTCGCGGAACTCGTGTCGACCTATGGCGAGGAAGCCGCGGCCGAATACGCCGAGGGTCTTGCGGACCGCATCCGCCGCGGCGAATTCTCGCTCCACATCTCCCGGCAGTAATCCGCGCGCCCGGAGCCTTTCCGCGTCTGACAGAATCAGAAGCGGGCCTCCATCTGCTTGTTCCGAGCCGTATTTTGACGCGCTTGTTTGCGCGAACTGCGATTCCGCTTCGCGCGAAAACGCTCTAGCCCCGCGGCAGCGCCTCGGCGAAGCGCACCGGCTCGCCCTGCGCGGGCGTGACGACCTCGCCCTCCCACATCACCCGGCGGCCGCGCACGAAAGTGCCGACCGGCCAGCCCGTGACGGCGACGCCGTCATACGGCGTCCACGCCGCGCGCGACGCGATCCACGCATTGCGGATCGTCTCGCGGCGCTTGAGATCGACGACCGTGAGATCGGCGTCGTAGCCAACTGCGATGCGGCCCTTGCGCGCGATATTGAACACGCGCGCCGGACCCGCGCTGGTGAGATCGACGAAACGCTGGAGCGACAGGCGACCCGCATTCACATGATCGAGCATCACCGGCACGAGCGTCTGCACGCCCGTCATGCCCGAATGCGTCTTCGGGTAAGGGTGCGCCTTCTCCTCCAGCGTGTGCGGCGAGTGGTCGGAACCGATCGTGTCGATGACGCCCTGCGCCAGCCCGTGCCAGATACCCGCCCGATGTTCGGCATCGCGCACCGGCGGATTGAGCTGTGCGAGTGTGCCGAGACGCCGGTAACAGTCCGGCGCGAACAGCGTGAGATGCGAGGGCGTCGCCTCCGCGGTCGCGACATCCTTGTGCGCGGCGAGCAACGCGATCTCGTCCTTCGTCGTCACATGCAGCACATGCACGCGCTTGCCCGTCTCGCGCGCGAGGGCGATCAGCCGCTGCGTGCATCTGAGGGCGGCTTCCGCGTCGCGCCACACCGGATGCGATGACGGATCGCCCTCGACACGCAGATGCATCCGCTCGCGCAGGCGCTGTTCGTCCTCCGAGTGGAACGCGACGCGGCGGCGGACACGCTCGAGCACGGCGCGCACGCCCGCATCGTCCTCGATCAGCAGCGAACCGGTGGACGAGCCCATGAACACCTTGACGCCGCAGGCGCCCGGCAGCAGCTCCAGTTCCGCGAGATCGCCCGTGTTCTCATGTGTCGCGCCGACATAGAACGCGAAATCGCAATGCATGCGGTGCCGCCCGCGCCGCACCTTGTCGGCCAGCGCCCCGGCGGTCGTCGTCGTCGGATCGGTGTTGGGCATCTCGAACACGGCCGTGACGCCGCCCAGCACGGCGCCGCGCGAGCCCGTCTCGAGATCTTCCTTGTGCGTCAGCCCCGGCTCGCGGAAATGCACATGGCTGTCGATGACCCCCGGCAGCACATGCAGGCCGCGCGCATCGACCGCCGTGCCGGCCGACGCGGCCGAGAGATCGCCGACCGCCGCGATCCGCTCGCCCGTGATTCCGATGTCGCGCACGCCCTCGCCGTCCTGATTGACGACGGTTGCGCCCCTGACGATGAGATCGAATGTGTCGGCCATGTCGGTTGCGTCGCCTGCCTGCCGGGGTCCGGCGCATCTTGAGACGCGCCCGGCTCGGGCTTACGTTGCGGCGGACAGGCTGACAAGCGCTTCGCTTCGCAAAGGAGACGGCATGAAGGCCGCATTGCTGCCCGACCGCGGGGTCGTGAAGGTCTCGGGCGAGACGGCACGAAAGTTCCTCGACGGGCTGGTGACGAGCGACCTCGACCGCGTGACGCCGCAACATGCGCGATTCGCCGCGCTGCTCACCCCGCAGGGCAAGATCATCGTCGATTTCATCCTCGCGGAAGCGTCGACGGAGGATGGCGGCGGCTTTTTCCTCGACTGCCCGCGCGCGCTGGCGCCGACGCTCGTGCAGCGGCTGAACTTCTACAGGCTGCGCGCCAGGGTGCTGGCCGAGGACCTCGGCGAGGCGCTCGGCGTCATGGCCGTGTGGGGCGGCAAGGGCGATACCGAATACGGCCTCGTCTACGACGACCCACGCCTGCCGGCGCTCGGCCGCCGCATCATGCTGCCGCCGCATCTCGCCGCCGAGGCCGCGCGCGACCTCGGCGCGACGTTGACGGATGCGGCCGCATACGAGGCGCATCGCATCGCGCTCGGCGTGCCGCGCGGCGGGCTGGACTTCGCCTATAACGACGCCTTTCCGCACGAGGCCTGCATGGACCAGCTCGGCGGCGTCGATTTCGACAAGGGCTGCTATATCGGGCAGGAGGTCGTCTCCCGCATGCAGCATCGCGGCACCGTGCGCACGCGCGTGATGCAGGTCGGCTATCCCGAATTCGCGCCGCAGGACGGCGTGCCGGTGACGGCCGGCGACCGGCCCGTGGGCACGATGGGCTCGGCCGCCGAGGGGTACGGCCTTGCGCTGCTGCGCCTCGACCGTGCTTCCGACGCGCTGGCGGCGGGCGTGCCGCTGCTCGCCGGCGGCATTCCGGTAACGCCCGTAAAGCCCGCCTGGGCGAAGTTCGACTTCCCGCTGACTACCAGCGCCGCCACGTGAGCCCGCGATCCATGAATGACGAAGCCGTTTCTCTCGTCCGCTGCGCCTGGCCGGGCGAGGACCCGCTCTATGTCGCGTATCACGACGAGGAATGGGGCGTGCCCGAATATGACGACCGCGCGCTCTACGAGAAGCTGGTGCTGGACGGCTTCCAGGCCGGGCTCTCGTGGATCACGATCCTGCGCAAGCGCGAGAATTTCCGCCGCGCATTCGACGATTTCGCGCCCGAAAAGATCGCCCGCTACACGCCCGCAAAGGTCGAGGCGCTGATGCAGGACGCCGGCATCGTGCGCAACCGCGCCAAGATCGAAGGTGCCGTCAAGAGCGCGCAAGCCTATCTCGACATCATGGACAAAGGCCCTGGCTTCTCGAAACTGCTGTGGGACTATGTCGACGGCAAACCCAAGGTCAACGCCTTCAAAACCACCGCGACCGTGCCGGCCTCGACGCCGCTTTCGATAAAAATCTCGAAAGACCTGTCGTCGTGCGGCTTCAAGTTTGTCGGCCCCACTATCGTCTATGCCTTCATGCAAGCGACCGGCATGGTCAACGATCATCTGGTGACGTGCCATTGCCATGCGGTTTGCAGCGGCAAGCAACGCGCGCGCCGCCTCCCCGCCAAATGACGCACCCCAAAGCGCGCTCCGCAAAAGCCGATACCCGCGTCTGGCAACGCATGTTGTCGGGACGGCGGCTTGACCTCGTCGATCCCTCGCCGCTCGATATCGAGATCGCCGACATCGCGCATGGCCTTGCTCGCGTCGCGCGCTGGAACGGGCAGACCGAGGGCGCACACATCTTCTCGGTGGCGCAGCATACGCTGCTGGTCGAAGTGGTGCTGCGCCAGGCGCTGCCACGCGCCGACCATCGGCTGCGGCTCGCGGCGTTGCTGCACGACGCGCCGGAATACGTCATCGGTGACATGATCTCGCCGTTCAAGGCGGTGATCGGCGGCTCCTACAAGACCGTGGAGAAACGGTTGCTTGGCGCAATTCATATGCGCTTCGGCCTGTCGGCGGTGTTGCCCGAGGAGTTCACGCTGGCGATCAAGGCTGCTGATCGCGGCGCCGCCTATCTCGAGGCGACACGGCTCGCAGGCTTTTCCGAGAACGAAGCCAAGCGGCTATTTGGCCGCGATCCAGCGCTGCCGCCAACCACCAAGCAGGACTACCTGACCCCGTGGTCCGCCGGAAAGGCGGCGAAGCGCTTTCTTGCCCGTTTCGCGACATTGCGCGTCTAGCACTCGTCTACTCGCCATCCGGACTGGATCTTCAAATTCAATCTGAACCGATCATGCCCTCGAAGGCACTTATGCCAAGGGGAGAAAACCATGATGCACCGAATGGCGACATATATCGCAGGCCTGCTGGCCGGGCTCTGTTGTCTCTCGCCCGCATCGGCCGACCAGCTCGGCGATCTGCTGTCGTCATCCGGCGGCGGCGTGTGTTTCGCGCGCAGCTATGATGCGGCTCACCTTGCGCGTAATCCAAAACAGGATACGCACAAGGCGCTGCTCTCGCTGGTCAAGGATTCCAAGTCCGGCGGTGCGACGA
>JAFKKQ010000436.1:0-1246 GCA_017304505.1 Hyphomicrobiales bacterium
CGCAATCTGGAAACGCCGGTGCGCGAGATGGGCCTGCCGGTGCGCATCGAAACGCGCACCGGCGACACGCCGTCGTCGAAGCGCCAGCGCCAGCGCCGCGATCCGCCGGACATTCTTTTGACCACGCCCGAACAACTGGCGCTGCTGCTCGCCAGCGCCGACGCGCCGTATCTGTTCGGCGGCCTGCGCCGCGTCGTGCTCGACGAGTTGCACGCGCTGGTGATGTCGAAACGCGGCGATCTGCTCTCTCTGGGTCTTGCGCGGCTGTGGCAACTGGCGCCCGGCCTCGCCGTCACCGGCCTGTCGGCGACGGTAGCCGAGCCGGACGACCTTTGCCGTTTCCTCGTGCCGCAGCCCGAAGGTGGGACAAGCCGCGCCGATCTCGTGATCGCGGACGGCGGCGCGGAGCCGCACGTCACGATGCTGGCGCCGGGCGAAGACCTGCCGTGGGCCGGCCATTCGGCGCGTCATGCGTTTCCGCAAATCTATGAGTTGATCAAGCGCCACAAGATGACGCTGGTGTTCGTCAACACCCGCAGCCAGGCCGAGATGATCTTCCACGCGCTGTGGCATTTGAACGAGGACTCGCTGGCCATCGCCTTGCATCACGGCTCGCTCGACGTGGCGCAGCGACGCAAGGTCGAGGACGCGATGACCGCCGGCCGGCTTCGCGCCGTGGTGTGCACGTCGTCGCTCGATCTTGGCGTCGACTGGGGCGACATCGACCTTGTCATCAATGTCGGAGCGCCGAAGGGGGCTTCGCGTCTCATGCAGCGCATCGGCCGCGCCAATCACCGCCTCGATGAGCCCTCGCGCGGCGTTCTCGTTCCGGCCAACCGCTTCGAAGTGCTCGAATGCGAGGCTGCGATCGGCGCGGTCGCCGATCGCGCGCAGGACACGCCGCCGCTGCGCACCGGCGCGCTCGACGTGCTGGCCCAGCACGTGCTGGGCCGCGCCTGCGGCGAACCGTTCATCGCCGACGAGCTTTATCGCGAGGTCCGCGCCGCCGCGCCCTACACCGGCCTGTCGCGCGCGGACTTCGACGCGGTGGTGGATTTCGTCGCCACCGGCGGCTATGCGCTCAAGGCCTACGAGCGCTTCGCCAAGATCCGGCAGACCAAGGACGGCCGCTGGCGGGTCGCCAATCCGATGGTGGCGCAGCGCTACCGCATGAACGTGGGCACCATCGTCGAAGCCGACATGCTCAAGGTCCGGCTGGTGCGCTCGCGCGCGGGTGGCGCGGGCC
>JAFKKQ010000436.1:1312-5986 GCA_017304505.1 Hyphomicrobiales bacterium
CGAGACGCTGGTGCCGGGCGACACCTTCGTGTTCGCCGGCGACATCCTGAAATACGAAGCGCTGGTCGAGAACGAAGTCTATGTCTCGCGCTCCAGCGACGACGATCCCAAGGTGCCGGCCTACGAGGGCGGCAAGTTTCCGCTCTCGACGTATCTCGCCGCCCGCGTGCGCGGGATGCTGGCGGAGCCGGCGCAATGGCCGCAACTGCCGCAATCGGTGCGCGAGTGGCTGCGCATCCAGCAATGGCGCTCGCTGGTGCCGCGACAGAGCGACCTCCTGGTCGAGACCTTCCCGCGCGCCGATAAGTTCTATCTCGTCTGCTATCCTTTCGAGGGGCGGCTGGCGCATCAGACGCTCGGCATGCTGCTGACCCGGCGGCTGGAGCGCGCGCGGCAGAGGCCGCTGGGTTTCGTCGCCAACGAATACGCGCTGGCGGTCTGGGGCCTGGGCGATGTGGCCTCGAACATCCGGCGCGGCGAGCTTTCGCTCGCGGCACTGTTCGACGAGGACATGCTGGGCGACGATCTCGAGGCGTGGCTGGCGGAATCGGCGCTGATGAAGCGCACGTTCCGCACCTGCGCCATCATTGCGGGATTGATCGAGCGGCGGTTCCCCGGCGAGGAGAAGTCGCGCCGTCAGGTCACTATCTCGACCGATCTGGTCTATGACGTGCTGCGCAAGCACCAGGCCGATCATGTGCTGCTGCGTGCGGCGCGGGCCGACGCGGCGACCGGCCTGCTCGACATCAAGCGGCTGGGCGACATGCTCTCGCGCATCCGGGGCCGAATCGTCCATAAGGCGCTCGACCGGGTGTCGCCGCTCGCCGTGCCGGCGATGCTGGAGATCGGCCGCGAACAGGTCTATGGCGAGGCCTCCGAGGATGTGATGGCCGAGGCGGCCGAGGACTTGATCCGGGAAGCGATGGAATGAGCCGCATGTCCGCAGCGCCGCTGACCCCCGCCTTGCCGGCGCGTGCCGCGCGGCCCGACCATCCGCTCGCCGTGGCCGGCGTGGAACTCGCCGCCGACGCCGCCGGCGCGCTGTACTGGCCGGAGCACGAGCTTCTCGCGGTGGCGGATCTGCATTTGGAAAAGGGTTCGAGCTTTGCCCGGCGCGGCGTGCTGCTGCCGCCCTATGACACGGCGGCGACCCTGGTGCGGCTCGCGATGCTGATCGCGCGCTACGCCCCGCGCGTTGTCGTGGCGCTGGGCGACAGCTTCCATGACGGCGGCGGTCCGGCGCGGCTTGCCGACACCGACCGCGCGACGCTGAAGGGTTTGCAGCGCGGCCGCGACTGGATCTGGATTACCGGCAATCACGATCCCGAGCCGGCCGAAGGCATCGGTGGACGGTTCCTCGCATCGTTCACGCAGGGCGGCCTCACCTTCCGCCATGAGCCGGCGGAGAACGCCACGGCGGAAATCGCCGGCCATCTGCATCCGGTGGCGCGGGTGGTGCGGCGCGGCCGCGCCGTGAGTCGCCGCTGCTTTGCCGCCGATGGCGCCCGCGTGGTGATGCCGGCGTTCGGTGCTTATGCCGGCGGCCTCAACGTGCGCCACCGCGCCTTCGCGCGGCTGTTCAGCACGCTGTCGTTTACCGCGCACATGCTGGGCGAACGGCGGGTCTATGCGGTCGCCGCGAAGCACTGCCGGGCGGATTAGGGTGCGGACTCGATAGCGCGCAGCCTTTGGGTCTTTGCAGGCGCCGCCGATCTGAAAGTCATAGGCCGGTCGAACGCCAAGCTACTCCGGCAAACCGGCGTCCCGCAGCGCGGCGCCAAGAGTCTCCGCGAGCGCGGGCGCACAATTCACGCCGGCAAACTGGCGGCTGTAACGAAAAGCTGGATGGAGTTCGAGCACACGGGCGGCGGCCGCCTTCGCTTCGTCCAGCCGACCAAGCTTGGCCAGCGCGGCGGCCAATTGTACATAGGTGATGCTGTGGGCCGGATTGGCTTGAACGGACTTGTAGGCCGCACGACAAGCCTCTTCGTAACGTCCGCGCAGCAAATGGCTCATCGCTTGCGCGTCAAATGCGGCCCAGGTCCACGAATCGAACGGGCTTAGCCGTATACCCTTCTCGCTCCATTCGATTGCGCGCTCCGCTTCGCCGCCCCATCCGAGAATGACGCTGCCGAGAATGTAGGTCAGCGCCGATGACGGGCTGATGGCGAGAGCCGCTTCCAATGCCGTGAATGCCGCGGCGCGATCATGCGCGTCCATGCCGATGGAAAATCCGGCCCACGTCAGAGCGAGCGCATCGTCTTGTCCATGCACAATGGCCGATCGGGCGTGACGGATCGAAGCGGCACGGTCGGCCTCCTGCAGGCCGGCCCGAAGGAACAGGCAATGGTGACACATCGCGGCATTGCCGTGCGCCAGCGCATAGGCGGGCTCGAGTGCGATCGCCCGCTCAAGACTCGCCAGCGCTCTTGTCACCTGCTCCGGCATGCCTGAATCGACATCGGGCTGGGCTCGTAGCACGAGGTCGTAGGCATCGAGACTGTCGGGGCGCTTCCGCCTGACGCGTTCGATTTCCGCTTTCCGCATACTCGGCGCAATCGCGCCGACCGCCGACTGCGCGATCTCGTCCTGAAGCGCAAATATGTCCCCCGAACTGCGGTCGTAGCGTTCGGCCCATACATGGGCGCCGCTCAACGCATCGACCATCTGTCCGGTTACACGTATGCGACCGCTGGCCTTGCGCACGCTGCCTTCGATGACATAGCGCACACCAAGCTCGCGGCCGACCTGCTTCACGTCCACGGCGCGGCCCTTGTAGGCGAGCGTCGAGTTCCTCGCGATGACAAAAAGCCAGTTTATTCGCGCCAGGCCGGTGATGATGTCGTCGACCATCCCATCGGCGAAGTACTCCTGCTCCGGATCGCCGCTCAGGTTTGAGAACGGCAAGACCGCGACGGAGGGCTTCTCAGGCAATGTCGGTGCCGACGCGGCGCGGGCGGCAGCCGAAACATCGGAAACATGGGCGGCAACGGCCGGTCCGACATAGCGATAGCCGCGGCGCGGCAGCGTTTCGATCCAGCTCTCGCCGTCCGCTGTGTCGGACAGCACCCGGCGCAAGGCTGCGATCTGGACGGTCAGATTGTTGTCGGCAACCGCCAATCCACCCCAGCCGGCCTCAACCAGCGCGTCTTTGGATACCGGTGCGCCCGCGTTTTCGAGCAGCCGGCGCAGCAGCGCGACAGCGCGCTGCCCAAGCATCGTCGGCTCGGTCCCTCGGTATAGAATGCCCGCCTCTGGGTCGAGGCGGAACGGGCCGAACTGGTAGAGGTCGCCCCTGACTGCCATTCGACGCTTTTAGCAGATTTTTGGGAACGGATTCACGACTTCCCGCCGCGGACGGCCGACGTTGCGCACGTGCTTGCAAACGCAAGCACTTGGTCAATGGAGGATCACATGAGCACCGATGCCGTCATTCGCATGCCTGACGAGAACATGCCTGATGAGAACGTGCCCGATGAGAAGAAGGGGGTCGTGTTGCGGGGGCAACCGATGGTCTTCCTCGTCACCGGCGAAAACACCAAACACACAAGCATGTTCGATTGGATGATCCCGGCGGGGTTCGCCACCGGGCGGCATGTTCACCGAGTGCAGGAGGAGACCTTCTACCTGCTCGAGGGCGAGTGTGAGTGGCACGTCGGCGACAAGACGATCCGCGCAACGCCCGGAACCTATCTGTTCATCCCGCCGGGAGTGCCGCACAACATCACCAATGTCAGTGAGAAACCGGCCCGTGTGCTAATGACCGTCTCGCCACCCGGTCACGAGCATTATTTTGAGGAACTCGCCAAACTCGCAGCGCAAGGGGCGCCGGATCCAAAAGCGCTCGCCGATCTGCGAAACCGCTACGACACCACTCAGCTCTCGACTTTGACAACGCGCGCGTAAGGTCCGCGTTCTACGACAGCTTCTGGCCCTTCTGCGATCTTGGGCCACGGTACTGGCCCTTAAGGGCCAGTACCGGGCCTGTCCGTTTTTCGTGGCTGTCGGAACGTGAGCGGACATTAGCTGCCCAGCCGTACAATGAGTACACGGCCTAGTCTTTCCTGAAGACCACCGACGCGAACCAGCCGGTCATGATCGCCATCATCGCGGTGGCGAGCCCATAGAGCACGCCGTGGTCGTGCGCGGCGTTGGCGACAAACTGCTCGAAACCGACTTTGATCAACTCGAACGCCGAGGTGCCACGCGCGACCTGGGCGCCGTCGGCGAACACCTCCACCTCGACATCGTAGTTGCCGATCATGGTTTCGGCCGGCAGCGGCACATCCGCGCGGAACACCGTCGGCGTGAGCAAGGTCACGCCGTTGGTGGTCTGGATATAGAGCTTATGCTCCGTCTTGAGACGGACGAAATTGGCGCGGAACGTGTCGCTCTGTCCGGGGTCGCCGAGGTCGGGGCCGATCTGCTGCGGCAGCAGGACGTTGTCGATGCCGATCTGCTGGCGCCGCAAGATTTCGGCATTGGCGATCTTGTCGAACGGCTGGTTGGCGAAGATGGCGAGGTAGCTCGGCACGTTGACGAAGGTGCGGGAGGCCACGTTGGTCCAGATACCGGCCACCCGCTCCTTGCGCCGTGTGACGATGGTCTGTCTGGGGCCGGTCACGGTGACGACGATGTCGTAGCCGGCGTTGCGGCGGCGGGCGGCCGCCGCAC
>JAFKKQ010000436.1:6017-7331 GCA_017304505.1 Hyphomicrobiales bacterium
AAGTTGGAGTTCACCAGCACCTGATGGCGCGAAACCGAAGTCACCAGCCGCTCGGCCGCGGCCGGACCGGTGCTCGCGATGGCAATGCCGATGAGCGCGACGGCGGCTATGGCGAGGCGTTGCGTCATTCCGCCCCCAGGAGCCGGATCGAGTAAAGATCGTCGGGCTTCACGACGAGTTGGAACAGGAAGCGCATTCCGACCGCCAGCACCAGCAATCCAAGCAGCAGGCGCAGCCGTTCGCCACGCATGTTCTGCCCTGCGCGTGCGCCGAACTGCGCCCCGACCACGCCCCCGATCATCAGGATCAGCGCGAGGACGATGTCGACCAGATGGTTGGTGGCGGCGTGCATCACCGTGGCCGAGGCCATCGTGACCAGGGTGAGCACCATCGAGGTGCCGATCACGGTCGCGGTCGGCACGCGCAACACGTAGATCAGCATCGGCACCAGCAGAAAGCCGCCGCCGATGCCCATGATCGCGCCGACGAAACCGATCATGAGGCCGATGGCCAAGACCGGAATCACCGAGACGTAGATTTTCGAGCGCTTGAACCGCATTTTGAGCGGCAGGCCGTGCACCCAGGTATGGGTGCCGCCGCGCCGCGGCGTCGCCGGCTTGCCCTGCTGCTGGCGGATGATCGCCCGCACGCTTTCATTGATCATCAGCCCGCCGACGGCCGTGAGCAGTACCACGTAGGAAATGCCGATGGTCAGGTCGAGCTGGCCGATCTGGCGCAGCAGCGTGAACAGCGAGACGCCCAGCGCCGTGCCGACGATGCCGCCCGCCAGCAGCATGGCCCCGAGCGGCAGATCGACCGCGCGGCGGCGCCAGTAGGTCATCACGCCGGAACAGGACGATGCCGCGATATGGGTCGAGACGCTGGCCACCGCGACCGCCGGCGCAATGCCGATGAAAATCAGCAGCGGCGTCATCAGGAAGCCACCGCCGATCCCGAACATGCCCGAGATGAAGCCGACCGCCAGCCCCATGGCGAGCACCACGAAAATGTCTACGGGGAGATCGGCGATCGGCAGATAGATTTGCACGCAGGGGATCCGCCACGTTGCGGTTATGAGGTCCGAAGCGTCAGGCCCGTCGCAGCAGCTCGGGTGCTCTCCGTATAGGCGTGATTGCGCGGATGTCCACGCAAATGTAACAGCGCGCACCGCTTCTTATTCGGCGCGTCTTTGGTCGAAGGATAGTGAACGCAAATCGCTTGGCTTGAGGCAAGCTTGGCTTGAGGCAAGCTTGGCTTGCGACGAGCGCGAAACCCGTCAGCGCCGCGGTTTCGCCGGCGGGGCCGGCGTGCGGT
>JAFKKQ010000437.1 GCA_017304505.1 Hyphomicrobiales bacterium
AGGAGGATGTCGCGGTCTGCCCCTTGATGTGGGCGTCGGCCTCGGTCACTTCGAGCACCACCGTTTCCGGCAGCTTGATGCCGATGGGCCGGTCCTGATGCAGTTGCAATTGCACCATCATGCCGTCCTGAAGGAAAGCGGCGCGCTCGCCGACGAAGTCCTCGGGGAGTTCGATCTGGTCGTAACTGTTGGTGTCCATGAACACGAGTTGGTCGTCCTGCCGATAAAGGAATTGAAATTGCCGGCGTTCGACCTCGGTTTCCTCGACCCGGTCGCTGCCGCCGAAACGCTGGTTGAGCTTGCGGCCGTCGAGGATGTTCTTCAGTTCGACCTGGTTGTAGGCCGGGCCTTTGCCGGGCTTGACGGCCGTGGTCTTGACCGCGGCCCAGAGCGAGCCGTCCAGCTCGATCACCATGCCCGGCCGGATGTCGCTGCCGCTGATCTTGGCCATGACAGGTCCGTCGCGTTGTGTGTTTCAAGTTCTGCGGGGCAGATGCCCCGACGGCGGAACATCCGTCAAGGCTCGTTCAGGGTTTGGCCGGAGCGGGCGCATTGGGGAATGGCGTGGGGCCGACGGCTTGCATGCGCGCAATCCACGGCTTGGCCTTGTCTTCGGCTGCGGCGCGATCGGCAGGCTTCATCTTCCTCATGAAATCGTCGAGAAACGGGTCGAGGTCGCCTCCGGCTTTGGCGATCAGGTGCCAGCGGCCGGCCTCGACCGGGTCCGCCTTGACGCCGCGCCCGGTTGCATACATCAGGGCCAGCCGGTTCTGGCCGATGGGGTTGTTCTTCTTGGCCGCCTTGAGGAGGTAGGGCAGGGCGGCGCTCTCGTTCCGGCGGATGCCGGTGCCGTTGAACAGCGCGATGCCGTACTCGACCTCGGCCTCCGTCATCCCGGCTTTCGCCGCCTCGCCGAGCAGGCGCGCGGCCTCCGACAAATCCTTCTTCACGCCCCGGCCATCCTTGTACAACGTCGCCAGCGCGTATTGCGCCTGCGGGCTGCCGGCATCGGCGGCCTGGCGCATCAAGGTCGCGGCCTTGGCGAAATCCTGCGGGAAGACCTGACCTTCAAGATACAGCAGCGCGAGGTCGTAAGCCGCGATGACGTGGCCGCGCTTGGCGGCCTCGCCGAGAAGGCGCGCAGCTTCTCCGCGGTCGGCTGGGCCGCCGCGGCCGGCCATCCTGAACATGGCAAGCGAGAACATCGCCTCGCGGTCGCCGCGTTCGATGGCAAGCTTATACCAGTCGACCGCCTTCTTGTCGTCGTTGGGCACGCCGAGCCCGTCGGCGTAAAGCTCACCGAGCAGCGTCATCGCCTTCGGGTCGTTGTTCTCGCTGGCCCGCTTCGTCGCTTCACGGAAAGCGGTGAGGTAGCGGCCGCGCTGGAACGCGCCGTAAGCCAGGTCCGGTTCGGGAGGTGAGGGCGGCAGCGGTGGCGATTGTGGCACGCTTTGTGGCGCGGGTTTCGGCTGCGCCCACGTCGGAACGGAGGGCATCGTGGCTGCCAGGGCCATGAGGGCGGCGCCTGACACGATACGGGCAAAACCGCTGCCGATCATGCCGCCGGCTCCGGCATGGCGAACAGGCGGGCTATGTCGGTCAGGGCCGCGGCCGCGCCGCGCGGATCGTCCCACAAGCCTTGACCCACGGCGACGAAATCGGCGCCCGCTGCAATCATCGGAGCCACTTCGTGCTGTCCCGCGGCAAACCCGACGCAGGGAATCTCGAACAATGCGGACCACCATTCGATCCGCTCGACGATGGCCGCAAACGACGCGCGGTGTCCATCGGGGTCCGGGTCGCCGAACATGACGTAGTCCGCGCCACGCTCGCCGGCCGTCATGGCGTCGTGGCGGGTTGCGATCCCGCCGCATCCGGCGATCCGCGCGGGCTTGAGCGCCTCGACGGCCTCGGTGAACGCGGCGATGCCGGTGAGGTGCGCGCCGTCTGCGCCGGCGCGGGCCACGATCTCGGCATGGTCCTTGACCACCAGAGCGATGCTCCTCGACTGCACCACGGCAGCCACCGCCTTGACGCGACGGATGAGCGAACGCTCGTCGGTTGGCACGAGCCGCAACAACACCGCGGCGACGTCCGCGGCGTCGAGGGCCTCCTCCAGCGCACCGGAAAATTCACCGGGCTCGCCGATCGCCGGCGTGACGAGATAGAGCCGCGGCGCGGGGCGTACGACGTCTGCCGTTTGCATTTTGACCATGAGTTTGGGATGCGATTCCAATGGGGCGGAATGGCGGCGGTTATGGCGCGGGCCCGCGGCCGCACCTCCGTGACGCGCCTCAAAAGTCAGCGGTGGCGCATGGTGGCGCAGGAAGCGGGCGGCCCCGGCCGTCTCACAATGACCATACTCCGCTCGCTTTTTGCCCTGTGACGGGGCGCATTCCAAGTTCGGGTGAGGTCATGCGCGGACGTTTCCTCTCATTGTCAATCGCGGTTCTTCTGCTGGTCGGCTTGCTGTGGTCCGGCAGCGAGCCCGCCCAGGCGTGGAATTCGACCGACATGACGGGCACGCTGCCGAGGCTCAGCTTTACCATGACGCGAGCCCCTGACGGCAAGACCGTCACCGCCGCCGATTTCAAGGGCAGGATCGTGCTGCTCTATTTCGGCTACACCTTCTGTCCGGACGTGTGCCCGACCACGCTGCTCAATATCACCACCATGCTGAAGAAGCTCGGCAAGCAGGCCGACGACGTGCGAGTGCTGTTCGTGACGGTCGATCCCGGCCGGGACACTCTGGAGGTGCTCAAGCAATATGCCGGGGCATTCGCCCCACAGGTCGTGGGTTTGCGGGGAACGCCCGATCAACTGGCGGCGCTCGCCAAGCGCTACCGCGTGGCTTACTCGGTGACGCCTTCCAGCGATGACAAAGCCTATGAGGTGACGCACGGTACGGCGGTTTATGTCTTCAACCGTCAAGGCGACGTGAAGCTGATCTTCACCGGTCTTTCGCAGTCGAAAACCGACCTCGAGGCCACGCTCGACGATCTGCGCGCGATGGTGGAGGGAAGCGGCAGCGAAAGCTGGTGGCGGCGCCTCCTGAGCTATCTATGACGGCAACGGAGCACGTGCGGCGCCAACTCCCGGCGCTGGCCGCCGCTACTGGCCGGAAGGTCCTTCGACCCGAAACTGCGCGGTCATGGTCTTGCCGTCGGCGAACTTCAGTACGATCGGCACGTCCTGGCCAATTGTCATAGTGCTTTGCGGTTTCATGCACATCAGGTGATAGCCGCCCGTCTGGAAGACCGCCGTGCCGTGTGCGGGAATCGGAACGCTCTTGACCGGCAGCATCTTCTCCACGCCGTTCACCTCCTTGGATTGGTGCAGCATTATGCTGCCGCAGGCGATCGACGAGGCGCCGGTCAGCGTCACCGGGGCGTCGGTGTTGTTGTGCAGGACGAAGTAGCCTCCGGCGGGGCGCGACTTGATGATAAGTCGCATCCGCGGGTTCTCGACAGTCATGTCGCCCGCCGCCGCGGCGGCTGATGCGCTTAACGCCGCCGCGAGTAGCGCCGCGGCAAGCGCCCGACCGGCCCTAGCCGCCGGTCCAACTCCGTGCATCAATGACTGGGCGCGTATCGTTGTCATTGTCGCATCTGCCACTGTTTTCCCTTTCCTCGCAGCGCCGCAGCGCGTTCAGCACCAACACCAATGCCAGCACGCTCATCATCGCAGGTGGAATCCAGATGATCATGCCGCCGACGGTCTGGTCGTAATGCGCCCCCAAGCCCGGGTAGATACGACCGCAGAGATCGTAAAAGGTGTAGAGATTGTGGGGGTTGAAGGCGATCATGGCGCCGCCGATGATTTGCGGAAACATCACCACCACCGCAAGCGCAGCGCGCGCGGCGAACGAGGCGCGCGCCGGCGGTGCAGGGCGCGGATCGAGCACCAGACACCAGAACAGGATGCCTTCGACCACCATTGTCCAGTTCATCAACGTGAACAGGCGCGGGTCGATCATGGCTTGGAAGTGGATCGACGGCACGAGCCAGAAGAAGAACGAGCCGACGAACAGTACGGCGGCCAATACCGGCTGCTGCAGCACGCGAACGAGGCCGGTCAAAACGGGGTGACGGAGGGCACGGAGCAGCACCGCAGGCATGCCGCGTGAGAGCGTTGCACCGGGCCATGCCAGCGCCAGCAGCAGCGGGCCGACGTGATGCATCGCCACGTGCTGGATGCGGTTGAAGAAAAACTGATGCTCGGCGAGATATTCGAAACGGG
Organism: Hyphomicrobiales bacterium; assembly: GCA_017304505.1. Classification (GTDB taxonomy): domain Bacteria; phylum Pseudomonadota; class Alphaproteobacteria; order Rhizobiales; family Xanthobacteraceae; genus Z2-YC6860. Next base: position 4,240 of record JAFKKQ010000437.1, read on the forward strand.
TCTCCAGCACGCCGTAGACGACAAGCAGGCCGGCAAAGAACGCCACGCCCCGCACCGGCGATGGCCGTTCGTCGGCAGGTGTCAAAGTCAGGCCGCGCACGTACCACCAGGCCGACAGCCAGCCAGTCAGAAACTCGACCCAGGAGAATTCCCAAGGCGCCCAACTCGGCAGGGCTGCGGCATGATTGCGGCCAAGCCCCCAGGTCGCAATCGCCGCGGCAATGATGACCGCGTAGACCAGGCCATCGACGTTGAGAACGGAGCGCCAGACGGTAACAGGCTCGGCGCGAATGTCCGCCAAGGGCAATGCATCCACTCATATGGGCGCACCGGGCGTTACGACGCTCCGGCTCGCTGTGGTGCCGCCCCCATTTGCGTAGTCATGCCGGCGGCGTCCGCCGCCGGAGAGG
>JAFKKQ010000438.1 GCA_017304505.1 Hyphomicrobiales bacterium
GCGAGAGATCGGCTTTCGGCCATCGACCTCGATCGAAGACGGCATCGCGCGTTTCGCCGCCTGGTACCGTTCTTATTGCGGCGTGTGAAGCGGATATCGTGCCGGTTCACCGGCCGTCGCCCGACAAAGCACCTGTAACGCATTGAATCAAAAAGTGCGTGCGAACGGCAAAGATGCTGTCGCCCTTCGGATTTCATCGTGGTAGAAGTCTGCCCAAATTGCGGCGGGGCGCTGCGGGGTTTTTCTCTCTATGGTACAAGCCGTTAAAGATGGTACAAGCCGTTAAAGGCAATGGGCCGATGCGGGTGGGCGTGGTGGGCGTCGGCGTCATGGGCGCGAATCATGCGCGCGTGCTGGCGGGGTTGCCGAACGTGCAGCTTGTCGCTGTCGCGGATCCCGATTCCAAGCATCGCGATTTCGTCACCGGCATTCTCGGCTGCGACGGCGTCGCCGATCTCGATTCGCTGCTGCAACTCGGCGTCGATGCGGTGACCATCGCGGCGCCGACGCATCTGCATCACGACATTGCGCTGGCTTGCGCGGCGCGCGGCGTCCATATGCTGGTGGAAAAGCCGATCGCCTCCACGGTGGAGGAAGGGCGCGCCATTATCGCGGCGGCGCGGCGCGCGGGCGTCACGCTGATGGTGGGGCATGTCGAGCGCTTCAACCCGGCGGTCACCGCGATCAAGGAAGCGATTCGCGGCGAGGATATCCTGTCGATCGGCATTACCCGCGTCGGCCCGTTTCCGCCCCGCATGTCGAATGTCGGCGTGGTGATCGACCTTGCGGTTCACGATATCGATCTGATCCGCTGGTTCACCGATTCCGACATCGTCGAAGTGCAGCCGCAGGTTTCGAGCGCGGTGGCCGAACGCGAAGACATCGCGCTGTTGCAGTTCCGCACCGCCTCGGGCGTGCTCGCGCACATCAACACCAACTGGCTGACGCCGTTCAAGGCGCGCAACGTGACGGTCGCGACTCGCGGAAAGTACGTGCAAGGCGATCTGTTGACGCGCCAGGTCACCGAATGTTTCGGTTTCCAACCGGATGGTGCGTATTCGATGCGGCACGTCTCCGTCGGCCACGATGAGCCGTTGCGGGCTGAGCTGATTGCCTTCATCGAAGCGGCCCGTGAGGGCAAGCCTGCCGCGGTCACGGGCGAGGAGGGTGTTGCGAGCCTCGAAATCGCCACGCAGTGCCTGGAAAACAGGTCCACGCTTGCTCCTGCCGCTCGCCACGCCGCCCCTCCTGCTGCCCATCACAAGGAGCCGCGACGGGTGGCGAGCTGAGAGTTGAACTGTCGCTGCCCCGCGGTTTCAAACCTGAAGAACTGATGAACCAGAGCGTCCGCGCCCCGATCGTCCCCATTCCCTTCATCGATGTCGGCGCCCAGCGCCGGCGGCTTGGCCGCGCCATCGATGACGCGATTGCTCGCGTGACGACGCATTGCCAGTTCATCCAGGGCCCGGAGGTGATAGCCTTCGAGAGCGAACTCGCGGCGTTCTGTGGTGCGCGTTACGCCGTGGGCTGCGCCAGCGGCACCGACGCGCTTCTGCTGGTGTTGATGGCGCGTGGCATCGGTCCGGGCGACGCCGTGATCTGCCCGGCATTCACATTCTGCGCCACGGCGGAGGTTGTCGTGCTGACGGGCGCCACGCCCGTGTTCGCCGACGTCGATGCGACGACGTTCAACCTCGACACCGCGAGCGTCACGCGCGCCGTTGCGACGGCCAAGCGTCACGGGTTGACTCCCAAAATGGTGATCCCGGTCGATCTGTTCGGCCTGCCGGCCGATCACGACGCCATTGCCGCAGTGGCCAAGGCCGAAGGCCTGTTCGTGCTGGACGATGCGGCGCAGGGGCTCGGCGCGACGTACAAGGGCCGCAGGCTCGGCTCGCTCGCGCCCGCGACAGCGACGAGCTTCTTCCCAGCCAAGCCGCTGGGTTGCTATGGCGACGGTGGCGCGGTGCTGACCGACGATGCCGGCCTTGTCGAGCTGCTCAAGAGCCTGCGCGTGCACGGGCAGGGCAGCGACCGCTATGACAATGTGCGCATCGGCATGACCAGCCGGCTCGACACGATCCAGGCTGCTGTGCTGACCGAGAAGCTCAAGATATTCGCCGAAGAAATTGCGGCGCGCGACCGGATCGCGCAGCGCTACGCGGACGGCTTGAAGGACGTCGCCCTGGTCCCGATCGTGCCCGAAGGGCTGACCTCGGTGTGGGCGCAGTACACGATCCGGCTCGCACCCGGCGTGCGCGATGGACTCGCGGGCAAGCTGCGGCCGCAGGGCATTCCAACGGTCGTCTATTACCCCAAGCCGTTGCACCGGTTGGAGGCCTATCGTCAGTTTCCCGTGGTCGACAACGGTATCCCGGTGACCGACCGGCTGGCTGAAGAGGTGATCAGCCTGCCGATGCATGCCTATCTTGACGCCCCCACCCAAGATCGGATCATAGAGGCTGTCCGTGCCGCGTTAACGGCATAGATTTGGCACGCGGCGATTTCAGTCGTATTGCTCCGCTTGCCCTTTCGATCCGATCCGATGCACTTGGGGATGCATGGCCTTTCGTTTGCTTCTATTGCTGCTGGCGCTGACATTGAGCGCCTGCTCGGTGTCCGGCTTGTTGCCGGACTGGTCGTCCGAGGATGTCGCCGGGCCGGAGCCGGCTTATCGGTTTCTGATCGCCAATCGTCTTGCCGAGGTGGTTGGCAACCCCGATAACGCGGGCACGCTTGAGATATCGAACGTGCAGCGCGTCGATTCGTTGAAAGGTGCATCCTGGCAGGTGTGCGTGAAAGCTCAGAAGTTTCCCTTCCCGCCGCGCTATTATGCCGTGTTCTTCCAGCGCGAGCAGATCGTGCAGTCGCGCCTTTCGGTCTTGATCGACCATTGCGAACTGCAGAGTTTCAAGCCGTTCGATTGGAAGACGGAAGCGAACAATCCGCCGATGCCTGAAGCCAACAATCCGCTGCCGCCGGATGTTGGAAACCCGCTGCGGCCTTGAGCCGTCGCGTTTCGCGCCGTTAGCTTCGCTGGTACACGTCCTCGATGCGGATGATGTCGTCTTCGCCGAGATAACTGCCGGTTTTCACCTCGATCAGCTCCAGCGGAATCTTGCCGCGGTTGGCGAGACGATGGACGGCCCCGATTGGGATGTAGACCGACTCGTTCTCATGCACGGATTGGACGTTCGATTCGATCGTGACCTCGGCGGTGCCGCGCACGACGACCCAGTGCTCGGCGCGATGATGGTGTTTCTGGAGCGACAACGTCCCGCCCGGTTGCACCACGATGCGTTTGACCTGGAAGCGCTCGCCGGCATCCACGGAATCGTAATAGCCCCACGGCCGATGCACGCGCCGATGGTCGGTGGCCTCGCGCCGCCCGGATGTTTTGAGCTTCACCACAAGTTCGCGCACCTCCTGCGCGCGCGCTCGCGGCACCACCAGGACGGCATCGGGCGTCGACACCACCACAAGGTCGTCGGCCCCGACGACGGCGGTGAGCCGGTCGAGGGAGTGGATCACACAGTTGCGGGCGTTGGCCGTGACCACAGTGCCCTGGACGGCATTCCCGGATTTGTCGCGCTCGGCGATGTCGAAAATGGCGTCCCAAGAACCGATGTCGGACCAGCGGAACTGGCCGGCGACAACCGCGGAGCGATCGGTTTTTTCCATCACCGCGTAGTCGATTGATTTCTGTGGCGCTTCGGAAAAGGCTTGTGTTTCAAGCCGCAGGAATCCGAGATCGTCGTGGGCACCGGCAACCGCGGCTTCGACCGATGCAACCATCGCCGGCTCGTAGCGGGCCAATTCCTCGAGCAGCACACCAGGCCCGATTCCGACCCTGTATTTCCGCGGGCACCATAAGCCTGCCCGGGTACGACGGTTTCGTTGAGTGCTGCGCTATTCGCTCGATCTGCAACCGACTCGATCGAGCACACCCGGCCTCCGTCGATCTGTCACCGGGGCCATCCAACCCCTCTCGACTGTGGACGCGTCGGTCAAGTCAGTTGAGCGTCATGTGCGCACGAATCCGAGCGAGATCCTCAGGGCTCCATACGCCGTCCACGAGCTCCCCGTTGCGATCGAGATATCCAAAGCTCGGTATGCCGAGCGCTTGGCCGAGTTGATTGCAAATGTCCGCGCAAACAGCGAGGAGCGGCGCGCCAAGAGGAACGAGCGAGTCTAGAGGAGCGAACGTCTCCGCGAAGAGGTCGCCTGGCGTGGACATCGTGGTCGAGCGTGCGTCGCCGAACGAGTCTCGAGCATGAGTGAGGACGATCTGGTTGGTGTCCCTGGAGGGAAGAATTCGCACGTCCATGAGAAGATCGCCGCCGGCAGATGCCGCAAAGAAGGCGTGCTGTGCGGCGCGTTGAACTGCGTTGATTACACCGAACATCAGATCCACGTCCCTGACATAATCCCCTTCCACATCGCTCGTTGTAAAGCGCTGTTTGGCCGGGATGGCGCTAGCGATGACGCTGGATCCATCCGCCCAAAGTTCAAATCGCGCCCATCGACTGGCAGCGCTCGCGGAGAGCTGTCCGTCCGCCCAGATCCGCTGTTTGCCGACGCGCCCGAGTTCGATCCTGTGAAGCAGAACGCCGAGGCGCAGGCCGC
>JAFKKQ010000439.1 GCA_017304505.1 Hyphomicrobiales bacterium
CGGCAAGGGTGCGTCGAACCAGGCGCTCGATCTCGCCTTTGCCAATTTCGAGAAGCTGTCGCCCGCCACCGCGCAGCGGGTGGTGCGGTTCTGGCAGGTCCGTCAGCTCGACGACGATCTCGGTTGAACTGAGTGCTCTCGTTCAGTTCTTCCCGCGTCAAACACGCCTGAAAATCAGATAGCACGGCGTGCGGCCTTCGCGTTTGGCCTTGGCCTCGTAGCGCGTGCCGGAGAAGCCCGGCCACGGCAACCGCCAGTCGTCCGCGCGCTCGGCCGTCCAGGAAAAATGCGGCGAGCGCCGAAGCCGCATCAGTGTCCAGGCGACATAGTCGGGAATGTCGCTGGCGAAGCGGAAGGTGCCGCCCGGCCGCACGATCCGCGCGATCGCCGCGATGGTGCTGTCCTGCACGAAGCGCCGTTTCCAGTGCCGCCGCTTCGGCCACGGATCGGGATAGAGCAGATCGAAGCGGGCGAGGCTTGCCTCCGGCAGCCAGTCCAGCAGGTCGGTGGTGTCGCCGTGGTAGAGGCGGATGTTGGTGAGCTTGCGCTCGTCGATCGCCGCCAGCGCCTTGGCCATGCCGTTGACGAACGGCTCGATGCCGATGAAGCCCGTGCGCGGATGTTGTGTCGCTTCCGCGATCAGATGTTCGCCGCCGCCGAAGCCGCTTTCCAGCCGCACATCGTCAACGTCACCGAACAATGTGCGCAGGTCGGCGGGCGCGGGCTTTCCCGGATCGAGTGCGAGCCTCGGCAGCAACGTATCGAACAGCGCCGCCTGATGCGCGCGCAGGGGATGGCCCTTGCGCCGGCCGAAGAAAGCGCCCCGTTGCTGCTTGTCGTCGCTTGCCATCACCCACCGTCACCCGCGGGCTTGACCCGCGGGTCCATCTTAACGCGACCATGATGGATCGCCGGGTCCATAGGCAAGCGAAGCGACGCCGTTCTTCAAACGGCTACGCCCGGCGATGACGGTTGTTGGCGCGGCCTATGCTGCCAAGAGCTTACCTGAATGCGCTCTTGAGCTGGCTGACGAGGTTCGTCTGCTCCCAGGAGAAGCCGCCGTCCTTTTCCGGCGCGCGGCCGAAGTGGCCATAGGCGGCGGTGCGCCGGTAGATCGGCCGGTTGAGCTTCAGCGTGCGCCGGATGTTGGTCGGCGTCAGGCGGAAGATTTCCGGCAGCACCTTGGCGAGCTTGCGCTCGTCGATCTCGCTGGTGCCGTGGGTGTCGACATAGACCGACATCGGGTCGGCGACGCCGATGGCGTAGGCGATCTGGATGGTGCACTGCTCGGCGAGGCCCGCGGCCACGACGTTCTTGGCGAGATAGCGCGCCGCGTAAGCCGCCGAACGGTCGACCTTGGTCGGGTCCTTGCCGGAGAACGCGCCGCCGCCGTGCGGGGCATAGCCGCCATAGGTGTCGACGATGATCTTGCGGCCGGTGAGGCCGCAGTCGCCGTCAGGGCCGCCGACGACGAAGTTGCCGGTCGGGTTGACCAGGAAGTCGGAATCCTTTTTCGGCATCCAGCCCTTCGGCAGAGCGGACGCCACCGCGTCGCCGATCAGGTCCTTGATCATGGACGGGGAGTATTTCTTGCCGTTGCGGGTCTTCTCGTTGTGCTGGGTCGAGACGACGACCTTGGTGCAGCCGACCGGCTTGCCGTCGACGTATTGAATCGTGACCTGGCTCTTGGCGTCGGGCTGCAGATCGAAAATCTGATTGGAGCGGCGCTTGTCGGACAGAACCTTCAGGATCTTGTGGGCGAAGTAGATCGGCGCCGGCATGTACGAGCCCTTCTCGTACACCTCGCTCTCGGTCGAGGCGTAGCCGAACATCATGCCCTGGTCGCCCGCGCCTTCTTCCTCGCCGCCCTTCTTCTTCTTGGCGTTGACGCCCATCGCGATGTCGGGCGACTGGCCGTGCAGAAGCACTTCGATGTCGGCGCCGTGATAGGAGAATCCGTTCTGGTCGTAGCCGATGTCCTTGACCACGCCGCGCGCGATCTCGGAGATCAGCTCGCGATCGACAACCGACACGCCGTTGATGGTGCGGAACAACTGGCCGCGGCCTTCGCCGGCGACGACGATCTTGTTGGTGGTGCAGAGCGTCTCGCAGCCGAGCCGCGTGTTGATCTGGCTGTCGTCGGCGATGCCGAGCTTGATGTCCCTCTCGATGAAGGCATCGAGGATGGCGTCGGAAATCTGGTCGGAAACTTTGTCCGGATGACCTTCGGAAACGGATTCGCTGGTAAAGAGGTAATTGGCGCGGGACACCGTTGCACACTCCTCATGACAAGGGCGGGCTTCGGAAGCCGCGCCGGTCTTTCCTGCGTGCCTTTTTGCAGCGTACGCAAGCGCGGTCAAGGTGTGGGCAATCGTGGGCGCACGCCCTGGCAGCGCCCCCATAGGCACCGGAACGCTCGCGTCATCGCAGGTTTGATCGTCTGTCTCGCCGTCGCCCGTTCGACGACGGCCGCGATCAGGCGTCGTCGTCGGCGGCGATCTGCTGCACCAGATCGACAATCCGGCGGCGCAGCTTGGGGTCTTTGATGCCCATGAACGCTTTGGTCAGCGCAAGCCCGTCGGACGTTGCAAGGAAGTCGGAGACGTAGGCCGGCGACGGCGCTTCGGCGAATCCGTCGCCCGTTTGCCCCGGCGCCCCTTCAAAGAAGAACGACACCGGTACCTGGAGGATGTGCCCGATCTGCTGCAGACGGCTGGCTCCGATCCGGTTCGCGCCCTTCTCATATTTCTGGACTTGCTGGAAGGTCAGGCCGAGAGCGTCGCCGAGCTTCTCCTGACTCATGCTGAGCATCATCCGGCGCATGCGCACCCGTGCACCCACGTGCTTGTCGGTCGGATTGGGCGCCTTCTTTGCCATCATCACGTTCGTAGCCTCTTCGAGCATTTGCTGCCCACCGGGGGCTCTATTGCTCACAATTTATTCCCGCCCGCAATCCGTGAAATGCTCGGGGTCCTCGCGCGTCGAGAGTGCCCCGAAAATTGCCAAAATAAATAATTCAATTTATAGTAGCAGAGAGTTTGGCGCGATTCATCGGGACAAATGCCTACGACACGCACGCCGCCGCAGGGATCCTCATGTCAGCCGGCGGCCGGATGACGGCCTTCTAGGATGTCTCTATCTCAATGATTTGGCAGTTGAATTTGAAGTTGCGGCAAATGGAGAAGCGATTTTCTTGAGTTTGCGCCCGCTGCGGTTGCGCGCGCGTTGAGGGGAAACTTTTCCGCCTACCCGGAGGCGTGGTCCCGTCGCAATTTTGTCATCGGGAAGCGGGGCCAGCGCCGCCGGCGCATATCGCCATCCGAAACGCGTTTCGCAAATAGTTGCCGCTATCGACTGGAGTGTGTGCCGGGACGGTGAAAACGCCGGGCGCGGCGTCGAACGACAACGATGAAGGCGAGCCCGACAATCAGCAGCGCCGCAGCGTCTCCGGTGCGTGCATAGGGCGGGGCGGCAACCGGGCGCGGCAGCGACGCATCCAGCACGCCCTCGGTGCCGAGCGGCAGCGATTTGACGATCCGGCCCATCGGATCGACCACCGCCGAAATCCCGGTGTTGGCCGCGCGCACCAGCGGCAGCCCCTGTTCGATGGCCCGCACGCGGGCCTGCTGCAGATGCTGGTAGGGGCCGGTGCTGATGCCGAACCAGCCATCGTTGGTGAGATTGACCATCCAGCCTGGACGGGCGGCGCCCGGTGGCATCGCCTCGCCCGGAAAGATGATCTCGTAGCAAAGGAACGGCAACATGCTTGGCGCGCGCGGCACATTCATCACGCGGCGGCGGTCGCCGGCGATGAAGCCGCCGGGCAGCTTGGTGAGCTGCATCAGTCCAAGTTTTTCAAGGAAACTTTGGAACGGCAGGTATTCGCCGAACGGCACCAGATGGACCTTGTCGTAGACCGACAGGATCGAGCCGTCGTGGTCGATGACATAAATCGAATTGTAGGCGCGTTCGAGCTTTTGACCTGGCGGCATCTCGGGCGCGCGCACCGCGCCGGTGATCAGCACCGTGCCTTTCGGCAACAGCGCCGCGATCTGCGCCAGCGCATCGGGCTCGCGCGTCAGCAGGAACGGAAACGCCGACTCCGGCCAGATCAGGTGCGTGATGTCGCGCAGGCCCGAGGACTGCGGGCCGGTCGCGCGGTCCGACAGTTCGAGATAGTGGCGCATCACCTTCTGCTTGGCGCCGTAGTTGAACTTCTCGTCCTGCTGCAGGTTCGGCTGCATGATGCGCAGCCGCACGCCGTCGACAAATGTGGTCGGCGTGCGCGCGAGCCGCGCCGCGCCGTAAGCCGCGAGCGCAGCCAGCACGATGGCGCCGAAGGCGAGCGGCAGCCACGGGCGCCGCGTGTCGGCGCTGTCGTCGATCAGAACGGCTGGGCTCGCAAACACCGCGACGGCAACGAACGTCAGGCCCCAGATGCCGATCAGCGCCGCGCCCTGCGCCAACACCAGCGGTCCGGTCAGCGCATAGCCGTAGGCGTTCCAGGGGAAGCCGGTGAACAGGTGGCCGCGCAGCCATTCGGCCGCGGTGAGCGCGACCGCGAGCGCGAGCAATCGCGTCGGTCCCCGCGACCACAGCATGCGCGCGAGCGAGAGCCCCGCCGCGTAACCGACCCAATAAAGACCGGCGAGAAAATAGCCGAAGCCGAACCACCAGCCGGCGATCGCCGCACTCGGCACGCCGCGCAGCCGTCCCGCGCCGGCCCCATCGACCAGCCAGACCAGGACGGGGAATGTCAGGAACAGCACCGGCCAGGCATCGAACGGCGCCATCGACAGCGCCGACAGCGCGCCCGCGGCGGACGCGACCAGCGCGCGCCGCCAGCCCCAGCTCAGCACGATCCAATGTGCGAAGCGCGTGATCGCCATGCGGGGCATTGGGGCGGTGACGGTGGTCACGGGCGGCGCGGCATGTTGGGGTCGGTGGTTTGTGACGGGCTTTTGTCGTCGTTCTCGGCCATCGTTTCGGCGGGCGGCGCGATCGCCGGGCTTGCCGGCCCGGTCCGGCGGGCTTCGCGGTCGCGCTCGATGGCGCGGTCCTTGCTGCGATGGATGCGCACCTTCTTGATGCGGCGCGGGTCGGAGTCCAGCACCTCGATCTCGAAGCCGGTGGGGCCGGGGACCAGTTCGCCGCGCAGCGGCAGCCGCCCCACCTGCGTCATCAGATAGCCGCCGATGGTGTCGACCTCTTCGGCGGCGTCGCCGACATCGAAGGCCACGCCCACGGCAGAGGTGACGTCGTCGAGGCTTGCCCGCGCATCGGCGACGAACGATCCATCGGGCTGACGCACCACCGCAGGCAATTCGTCCTCGTCGTGCTCGTCGGCGATGTCGCCGATGATCTGCTCGACAATATCTTCCATCGACACCAGGCCGTCGGTGCCGCCGTATTCGTCGACCACCAGCGCCAGATGGATGCGGGTCGCCTGCATCTTCTCCAAGAGATCGAGCGCCGGCATCGAGGGTGGCACGAACAGCATCTCGCGCATGATGCCGGTCGAGGACAGCTTCGCGGTGAGATCGATGGCGGCGAGGTCGAGGCCGGCGAAGTGCTTCTTGCGCCGCGTCGGCTTTTCGGGCGGAGCCATCGCCTGCGCCGTCATGAAGGCGATCAGGTCGCGGATGTGGATCATGCCGGTGGGATCGTCGAGCGTGTCGTTGTAGGCCACAAGGCGCGAGTGGCCCGCCTTCTGGAATACCTTCACCAGATCGCCGAGAGGAATGTCCTGCTGCACGGCGACGATGTCGCCGCGCGGCACCATGACGTCCTCGATCCGGCGGCCGCGCATCGCCAGGATGTTGCGGATCATGGTCCGCTCTTCCGGCGACACGCCGGCTTCGCCGGGGCCGGCCGCTTCGAGCACGACTTCGATGTCGGCGCGGGTGGTGCCGTTTTTCCAGCCGAACAGCACGCGCGCCAGGCGCGAAAAGAATCCGTCGCCGTCGTGCGCCGCGGGCCGCGTCACCGGAACCGGAAGGTTGCGCGAACCGCTGCCGGATTCGAAGGCGGGCCGGGATAGGTCGTCGTCAGCCATGACGGGCACCCTGACGCATGTCAGCCGCCCGCTCCGCCGGCACGATCGCGCGGCGCATAAGGATCGGGGATGGCCATGCGTCGGAGGATCCTGCGCTCGAGGCGTTCCATCGCCTCGGCGTCGCGATCGTTTTCATGGTCGTAGCCAAGGAGATGCAGGAATCCGTGGACCGCAAGATGGGCCAGATGGTGGTTGAATGGCTTACCCTCCGCAGCCGCTTCGCGCGCTGTCGTCTCGTAGGCGATGACAATGTCGCCGATATATGGGGATGGTTCCCGGTGTTTGCCGCCCTGCCGGACCGGCCCCGCAGGGGCGGACGGGAAGGACAGCACGTTGGTCGGCGCGTTCTTGCCGCGCCAATCGCGATTGAGCGCCTGGATCGCCGAATCATGGCTGAGCACGATAGCAAGCTCGGCGCGCGCCGTTGAGACGGCCTTCGCCGCCGCCAGAATAGCAGATTTGACGATGGTTGCCGCTCGGGGCTGCCGCCGCCACCGCGTCGAGCGGATCATGACCTCAATCTGCACGGAGCCGGCGGCGTTGCGCCGCGCAGGGGCCGTTTTAGCCGGCCTTTTTCGTCCTTGCCTCAATCCTTTGCGCAATCTTTGGCTCAATCCTTAGCTCAATCTTTGGCCCTGCGGCGGCGTGCCGCGTCCGCCTTGTCGTAGGCGGCGACGATCCGCGCCACCAGTTCGTGGCGGATCACATCCTCGGCGCCGAAAACGGCGTGGCCGATGCCCTCGACGCC
>JAFKKQ010000440.1 GCA_017304505.1 Hyphomicrobiales bacterium
GGTGTATCGCGGCATGATCGTCGGCGAACACACCCGCGACAACGATCTCGAGATCAATGTCCTCAAGGGCAAGCAACTCACCAACATCCGCACCACGTCGAAAGACGAAGCCGTCCGCCTGACGCCGCCGATCCGCATGTCGCTGGAGACGGCGCTCGCCTATATCGAGGACGACGAGTTGGTCGAGGTGACGCCGAAGTCGATCCGTCTGCGCAAGAAGCTGCTCGACCCGAACGATCGCAAGAGACAGGAACGGCAGAAGGAAGCCGAAGCGGTCTGATCGTTTCCGCTGCCGATCCCCCGGACAAGCCGCGGCTCACCTTACTGTCTTCAAGAATCGCTCCACGATCGGCCCCCACAGCGTCACCGCTTCCGGCGCCCGGATGAGATCGTGCCCGTCGGCGCCGACCGCCGGCAGCAGATGATATTCGGCGCGGCCGCCGGCCAGCCGAAACGCCTCGGCCAATCGCCGCGACAACGCCGGCGCGAAGTAGCCATCGTTTTCAGCGGTGAGCCACAGCGTCGGCACACGCGCCTTTCCGCCAAAGTCACGCGCCGCTTCGATCAGGCGGTCGGGCGCGCAATTGCGCCCCGGCACGTCGTTCACGCGCCCGCCCAATCCCGGCGCGAACGCCACCACGCCCGCGAGAGATCGCAGGCCGCGGCCGGCAAGAGCGAGCGCGCCCCAACCGCCGGCGGAGTGGCCGAACGCGACGACGCCGGTCTTCCGCGCGAACCGCTGTTGCGTCAGATAGCCGATGGCTGCGGCGATGCTCGACGCTGCCGCCCGTCCCGCCTTGGCGAAATCGGCGTCGGCACAACCGCCCTGCGTCTCGTAGTACGGTCCGCCTGTTGCGCCATGACCGGGACGCTGCGGAATCGCGACGGCATAACCGCGAGTCACCAGCCACTCGGTCAACACCGGATAGAGCGGCAGGCCAACGGTCGCGCGGCGCAATTCATTCTGCGTCGAGCCGTGATTGATGACAGCCAGCGGGAAAGGCCCCGCGCCCGGCGGACGGAACAATGTCGTCCGCATCATCGTCGTTCCATCCTGCGCCGGGACGAGCCAGGCCTGGCGGCGAATCGCGCCGTCCTCCGGACCTTGCGGACCGGCCTTCGCTTGCGCATGCGACGGAGCGATGCCGGCCGCGAGCATCGCGGCCACCGCGCAAAACAATTTCACGCCGCTGCGTGTCATTGGTGCCACATCCCGCGCAACCATCGACGGACTGGCGGTTTTCCCAAACGGAAACATCGCCGGGCGCTGCTGGAACGGCCAGTAATCCACATCGTTAAACGTTTGTTAAACGCGGGACTTGAAGGGCGCGGAATCGCTTGCTCATATCCTGCCATGAGTACCGTTCTGATCGAGATTCGTCGCGCCAAGCCATCCGACGCAGTCGCTGTGGCGGAGGCCCATGACGAGGCGTGGCGGGCAACCTATCAGGGCGTCATTCCCGGCATCGAGCTGGAGAAGCTGATCGTCCGCCGCGGACCCGATTGGTGGGACAGCGCCATCCGCAAAGGCAGCCGCATCGCCATTCTCGCCTTCGGCGACGCGATTGCCGGCTACGTCAACTATGGCCGTAATCGCGCGCGCAGCCTGTTCTACGATGGCGAGGTTTACGAGCTCTATCTGCGGCCGGAATACCAGGGCCTCGGCTTCGGCCGCCGGCTGTTCACCTCGGCGCGCCGCGATCTGTCGCAGAGCGGAATGAAGAGCCTGGTGGTTTGGGCGCTGTCGGACAACGATCCGGCCGTGGCCTTCTATCGGGCGCTGGGCGGCAAGACCGTCGCCCGGTCGTCGGAGCGGTTCGGCGAGCGCAACCTGGAGAAGGTCGCCTTCGCCTGGAACGGCTGATCCGGCGACCCCTGAAGGACCGCTGACAACGCCCGGCCGACGGCCGGGCTTTTCGCATCTCAAACCGAAGGCGCGGGAAGGCCGGCGATCGCGCAGGCCGCGCGCACGGTATTGACCATCAGGCAGGCTATGGTCATCGGCCCGACGCCGCCCGGCACGGGGGTGATCGCACCGGCGATCGATACCGCCTCGGCAAACGCCACGTCGCCGACCAGCCTCGATTTGCCGTCGGTCCCCGGCACGCGGTTGATGCCAACGTCGATCACCGTCGCGCCCGGCTTGATCCAATCGCCACGCACCATTTCCGGCCGCCCGACCGCCGCCACCAAGAGGTCGGCACGACGGCACACCGTCGGCAGATCGCGGGTCTTCGAGTGCGTTATCGTCACGGTGGCGTTCTCGGCCAGCAGCAGTTGCGCCATCGGCTTGCCGACGATGTTGGATCGTCCGATCACCACCGCTTCCAGGCCGGCGAGCGAGGGATACACTGTCTTGGCCAGGATGATGCATCCAAGCGGCGTGCACGGCGCGAGCGCCGGCAGGCCCGATGCGAGCCACCCGGCGTTGACCGGATGGAAGCCATCGACATCCTTCACCGGATCGATGGCGTCGAGCACAATCTGCGCGTCGACCTGCTTGGGCAGCGGAAGCTGCACCAGGATGCCGTGCACCACCGGATCGGTGTTAAGCTTCTTCACCAGAGCCAGCAATTCAGCCTGGCTCACGCTGTCCGGCAGCCGATAATCGAACGAGTTCATGCCGGCTTCTTTCGTCGCTTTCGCCTTGCTGCCGACGTAGGATTCGCTTGCGGGATTGTTGCCGGCGAGCACCACCGCAAGCCCCGGCGTCAGGCCGTGCCGAGTCGTCAGGCGCTTCACCTCAGCGGCAACTTTGCTCCGCACATCCGCCGCGATGGCCTTGCCGTCGATGATGCGTGCCGCCATTTTCACTCCTCTGCCATCGCCTGCAGGCGAACGACCCCGCCGCGCAATTGTTTCCCGATGTGGGGCGTATGGGATGCCTCGCCTTTGCAATGCATGACGACCAAGATTCAGGCGCGAATGCGACCCGCATCTACGCGTCGGTTATGACCCGCTCAAAAGCCGCCGCAATCATTGCGCCGTCGCCCGCGATCGTCAGACGTTTGATGCGCGCGGTGGCGCCGGATACCAATGTAACGTTACGAAGCGGAACATGCGCCGCGCGGGCGAGGAGTTCCATCAGCGCGTCGTTCGCCTCGCCCTCGCGGGGCGCGGCCCGCACCCGCGCCTTCAGCACGCTTTGCCCGTTGGCGCGCCGCTCGATTCCCTCGATGGCGTCGCGGCCGCCGCGCGGCGTCAGCCGAACCGCAACGGCAAGCCCGCCGGCGGTGACCGACCACGGGCGCGCGGCGATCGCCTCTGCGTCAGAAGACGTTGGGATAGATGTAATAGTAGATCACCCGCTCGATCAGGATGATGATCAGGATCAAGATCACCGGCGAGACGTCGATACCGCCGAGGTTGGGAAGCATGTTGCGGATTGGCCGCAGAACCGGCTCGGTGATCCGGTAGAGGAAGTCGGCGCACATCGCCACAAACTGGTTGCGCGTGTTGACGACATTGAACGCCATGAGCCACGAAAGAACGGCCGCCGCGACCAACAGGTAGATATAGAGGTTGAGCAGCAAAACGATGACATCGAGCAGTGCGCGCATCGGAAAAGCCGTTGTGGTTTGCAAGGTGCGAAGATGTAACGGGTCGCACGCCGCCAAACAAGCCGCAGGGACTCCCTGCACACTGGCCTATTCTTGACTCTCCTCACAACGGGCCGTAAATGGCGCGACTCGCTGCGGGGATGGCTCGCTTGTGCCGTATCCTCGCGGTTGGGGCCGTAGCTCAGCTGGGAGAGCGCCTCGTTCGCAATGAGGAGGTCGGCGGTTCGATCCCGCCCGGCTCCACCAACCCTCCGCCACACCTATCCGCCGCGCCCATCGGCCGGGCGCCTCTCCTGAGGCGCGGTCAGCCAAATGGCCCGCCGGCTTTCCCAAGCCCCTTCGCGGCCCCCCATCCAATGCACGGCGTGCAACCCCACGTTACAGCCTCGGGCGTTGTCATGGGCGGGTGGGGCGGGTGGGTTGGGCTGGACTTGGAGAGTGGATTAGAGAATAACTTTCCACAAAGAGCCAGGATCGCAACTTAAGTGTTCTACGGAATGAAACGGTCTATCGGTGGATGGGGAACGGCCTGTGAAGAGTGGTGAACCGGAGATTTCGCTCTCCGAGCCGTCAGCGGACGAGATCAAGACCACGACGTGCTACATGTGCGCCTGCCGCTGCGGCATCCGCGTGCACCTGAAGGACGGCCGCGTCCGCTACATCGACGGCAATCGCGATCATCCGGTCAACAAGGGCGTGCTGTGCGGCAAGGGCTCCGCCGGCATCATGACGCATTACTCGCCGTCCCGCCTGCGCGCGCCGCTCAAGCGTGTCGGCCCGCGCGGCTCCGGCGAGTTCGAGGAAATCTCCTGGGACGAGGCGCTCGAAACCGCGACCTCCTGGCTCAAGGATGTGCGGACGCGCGACCCCAAAAAGCTTGCCTTCTTCACCGGGCGCGACCAGAGCCAGGCGCTGACCGGCTGGTTCGCCCAGCAGTACGGCACCATCAACTTCGCAGCCCACGGCGGCTTCTGCTCGGTCAACATGGCGGCCGCAGGCCTCTACACCTTCGGCGTCTCGTTCTGGGAGTTCGGCGAGCCGGACTGGGACCACACC
>JAFKKQ010000441.1 GCA_017304505.1 Hyphomicrobiales bacterium
ATCGGGAACCCACCAGGATGCGACGCGGCCATCGAGCGACTGGCCAAGTTGCCCAACAATAACCGGCCCATCCACCTGGCTTCTTCGGAGTGGGCCGAACACCGCTTCCCACGGTTCGGGCAGCGGGGCGGTCAGGGCGCGCAGCGCGTCCGGCACGGCGGTCCACGAAGTCATGATTTTGCCTGCTTGAGCGTGAGCCTATCCGTAACGAGCAATTGGGGGCGCTGGCCTCCAAGCCTTGGAAGCCTTGTGGGACAAGGCTTCCAAGACCCGAGACGACGGAACTTTAACTTGGCATAATGCATTTCGCAGGGATTGTCGCCGAATGCGACACGGATCAATGGCTTACAGGAATGCACGCCGCCGCCCGCGTGTTTGTGATCAAGGGCGCGCCCGGGAGCGAAACGACCATCGATGAGAAGTCATAGTGGGGGCGGCGCGGGTTCCATTCTTTTTGGGGCCCGCGAACAGGTGGGTGTTGGCCGCGGACTTGCGGAATTTCGTGCGGGGCGTCCGGTGGTTGTTGTCGGTGGCGGTGAAACGCTGCTGTGTTTGCCGGTCGAAGGACTCGATGAGGAAAGGCTTGGAGCGTTCCGCGCGCTGTGTGCGCCGGTGTCGCCGCGTCTGGTGTTGACCGGCCTGCGGGCCCGCGCGATCGGGCTCGACGCCAATGAGCCGGTGGCGCTCGAACTCATCCCGGATGTCGGCGCTGCGCAAATCCTGGCGCTGGCCGCCGACGTGGCGCCCGATCATACGTTCGTGCCGGAACCCGCGGGCAAGGTGGCGAGTGCGGCGATCGATCTGGTCAAGCTCGCGCAGGTGCTGCCGGCGGTGCTGGTTGCCGAAACCAATGCGACATTCGCCGGCGAACTCGATCCGCCGGTCGTCACGGTCGATGCCGACACCGTGTCGCGCTTTCGCGCCGATACCATGCGGTCGTTGACCATTGCAGGCGAAGCCCGTGTGCCGCTGAGCGCCAGCATGCACACCCGCTTCGTGGTGTTTCGCGACGCCTTGGGCAACGATCCGGCAGCCGTGATCGTCGGGACGCCGGATTTCTCCAAGCCGGTTCCGGTCCGTATCCATTCCGCGTGTCTGACCGGCGACGTGTTCGGCTCGCGCCGCTGCGATTGCGGCGATCAGTTGAAGCTCGCGCTTGTGCGGCTGCAGGAGGCCGGCGGCGGCATTATCCTCTATTTGCCGCAGGAGGGGCGCGGAGTCGGTCTTGCCAACAAGATGCGCACCTACAAGCTTCAGGACACCGGGCTCGACACGGTCGACGCCAACACCACGCTCGGCTTCGACGACGACGAGCGCGATTACGGCGTGGCTGTGCGCATGTTGCAGATGCTCGGCTGCACCCGCGTGGTGCTGCTGACCAACAACCCGGCGAAGCTCGACGGTCTGGCGAAAGCCGGCATCGAGATCGCCGACCGCATGCCGATCGAAACGCCCGTCAATGCCGACAACCGCCGTTACCTGACCGCGAAAGCGGCGCGCGCCGGCCATCAGCTTCATCACGTGATCGGCGCGCTGGCTGAAACGCCCGAGGGCGGCGGCGAGGAGGCAAGGCTGGCGCCGTCCGGCCCCGGCTGAAGGCGAGCATGTCCGAAGCCCGGCCGCAGGCCCATCGCGCGATCGGCGACCTGACCTTCCAGGACGTCGGCGCGATGGTGCGCGCGGAGTCGATCCTGTGCCTGCCGATGGGATCGATGGAGCAGCACGGCCCGCATCTGCCGCTCAACACCGACACCGTGCTGGCTGAAGCGCTGACCGGCCGCATCGTCGAGCGGTGGGGCGAGGCTTACGACCTCTGGCGGCTGCCGGCGCTGACGGTCGGGTTGTCGCGCGAGCATGCCTGGGCGCCCGGCACGCTGTCGCTTTCGGTTGGCGGCATGACCGCCTATCTGCGCGAAATTGCGCGCGAAATCGCGCGCGCCCTGCCGGCGCGCAACCTCCTCATCGTCAACGGTCATGGTGGCAACCGCGGCATGCTCGAAGCCATCGGCCGTGAGTTGCATGGCGATTTCGGGCTCGATCTTTGCGCGTTGCATCTTGGCGCGATCATGAGTCCCGTTCCGGAAGTGGGAATGCCGGAAATCCATGCCGGCAAGGACGAAACCTCCGTGATGCTCGCGCTCGCGCCCCATCTGGTGCGCCGCGAGCGGATCGGTCGGGCGAAGCCCGCGGACGACGAGGCGGTGCGCGCGCTGATCCTGGATCCGGCGGCGAGTTGGCCCTGGTCGAGCGACGACAAACGCCTTGCCGAGGCGGGCGTGATCGGCGACGTCGCATCCGCCTCCGCCGAGCATGGCCGAATGCTTGTCGAGCGTGTGGTCGAAGCGGCGGGCGCCGTGCTGAAAAGATTTCGCGAAAACGGCGCGGCCGGAAGGGGTTAGGCCGCTTCCGCCGCGGCCGGCCATGTGGCGCGCCACGGGGTGCAGGTCACGATCATGTGTCCTTTATGCCGCTTGGACCTCGTGCGGGCGAATAGGGTTTTCGCCAGGCATCGCGGTGATGTAAACCCCCGGCGATGATGCTCTGGTTTGTCCTCCTGCTGATGACGGCGGCTGCGGTTTTTGCGGTGTTATGGCCGCTTGCGCGCCGCAGGCCGTTGCGAACCGGCAGCGATGTCGCGGTCTATCGCGATCAACTCGAGGAGGTGGAGCGCGATCGCACCGCGGGCCTGATCGGGGAGCGCGAAGCGGAGGCGGCGCGCGTCGAGGTTTCGCGCCGGCTTCTCGCTGCGGCGGATACCGATGCGCCGGCTCCGCGCGTGGACGGCCGTCGATGGCGCCGCGCGGTGGCGCTTGTCGCATTGTTCCTTTTGCCGCTTGGGGCCGCCAGCCTTTATTTGAAACTCGGCTCGCCCGGGTTGCCGGGCGAAGCGCAGCTTGCGCGAACGGAAGCGCCGGACGATCAGCGCCCGATTGCGGAACTGGTTGCCCGGGTGGAAGCGCATCTGGAGGACCACCCGGACGACGGGCGCGGCTGGAACGTGCTGGGGCCGGTCTATATGCGGCTTGGCCGCTACGATGACGCCGTGAGGGCGCGGCGCAACGTGTTGCGGCTTCTGGGCTCCACAGCGGAGCGCGAGGCCGATCTCGGCGAAGCGCTGACCGGGCAGGCCAACGGCATCGTCACGGCGGATGCCAAGCAGGCCTTCGATCGCGCGCTGCGTCTCGACTCCGGCGATTTCCGCGCGCGCTACTTTGAAGGTCTTGCCGCAGAACAGGATGGACGGCCGAAGGAAGCGGCCGAGATTTGGCGAAAGCTGCTCGCAGGCGCGCCAAAGGACGCGAACTGGGCGGGCTTCGTGCGTGACTCGCTGGCGCGTGTCGATCCGGGCGCGGCTGCCGCGCTGCCGCCGGGGCCGAGCGCGGGCGACATCGCAGCCGCAAGCGAAATGACTCCGGAACAGCGCACCGCGATGGTGAAGGGCATGGTGTCGCGGCTTGCGGAGCGGCTCAAGCAGGACGGCACCGATGCCGACGGTTGGGTTCGTCTCGTCCGCGCCTATATGGTGCTGGGCGACAAGAATCGCGCGCGAACGGCCGCGGACGACGCCCGTCGAGCGCTGGCGCACGACCCCGACAAGCTGCGCCATGTGGACGAGCAGATCAAAGGACTGGGGCTGGAAGGTTAGCGCATGATGACGAAGTGGGATTCGGCTTTCGGAAAAGATCGTGTGCTTCCGGGAACGAGAATCGTAAGCTCACTATCATGACACGAAAGCAGCGCCGTCTGGTTTTGATCGGTGGCAGCCTTGGCGTGCTGGCGCTGGCGGCGGCGCTGGTGCTGAGCGCGCTCAAGGACTCCATCGTATTTTTCAATTCGCCGACCGATGTGGTTGAGAAGCACGTGGCGCCGGGCACGCGCATCCGCCTGGGTGGGTTGGTCAAGCCCGGCACGGTGCACCGCGGCGACCATCTCGCGGTGCGTTTCGAGGTCACCGACGGCAACCGCGCCATCGCGGTCAACTATCAAGGCATTCTGCCGGACTTGTTCCGCGAAGGGCAGGGCGTGATCGCCGAAGGCACCCTCGAACCCGGCGGAGCGTTCAAAGCCGATTCCGTCCTGGCCAAGCACGATGAAAAATACATGCCGAAAGAGGTTGCCGACGCGCTGAAGAAGCAGGGGCATTGGAAAGACGATTACGAGCAGAAGAAGTAGAGTGGAAATGCGAGGCGGACTCGGCGCTCCCCTCTCCCCTCGAGGGAGAGGGTGGTTCCGAACGAAGTGAGGAACCGGGTGAGGGGTATGGTTGCTTCACGGGTGAAGCGGTTGCGGACCGATATGACCGATGCCGAGCGCAGGCTTTGGCAAGCGCTCCGAGCGCGTAACTTTGGGCTGAAATTTCGACGTCAAGTTCCGCTCGGTCCCTACATTGCCGATTTCGTGTGCTTTGAATTGAAATTGATCGTCGAAGTCGATGGCGGGCAGCACGCCATGAGTCCGACGGATGCGGTTCGTGATCGCTACTTTACCGATCGCGGCTATCGTGTGCTGCGTTTTTGGAATAACGACGTGTTGAGAAATACCGAAGGCGTGCTGCTTGCCATCATGAATATCCCCTCGCCCGGCGCACCGCAAAGCGGCGCGCCAC